>JASFIA010000205.1:0-5525 GCA_050122915.1 Desulfobacterales bacterium
GATGGTCTGGAACATGCTCAAAGGCAACCGCCAGGGGTGGGAAAAAGACTTTTACACGCTCGGGCGGGAAGCGGATGTCATTCTACTCCAGGAAGCCCATCTCACCGACGAGATGCGCCGCGCCCTGCAGACGATAGAAATGGACTGGTGCCTTGCCGCCACCCTGAAAATCAACGGCAATGAGGCCGGCGTGATGACAGCTTCGGAAGGCGCCCCTCAGGTCATCTGCATGCAGCAGTCCATAGAGCCCCTGTTGAAGGTTCCCAAGGTAAAACTGTTCACCCGGTTTCCCCTGTCCATCGACGGGCGTCAACTCGTTGTCGTCAATGTTCATGCCATCAATTTTACGGTAGGGACGGACCATTTCCGAAGATCCTGGCAGACACTGGAAGCGGCATTGGCCCCCTACAAGGGTCCCCTCATCGTTGCCGGCGATTTCAACACGTGGAATCTGGAGCGTCTGACCATCGTGGAGAAAACCGCCGAACGCCTCGGGATGCAGCCGGTGCGATTCACCCCGGACCGTCGCAGCCTGATATTTGATCAGCCGGTGGATCATGTATACTATCGGGGGCTCGTGCCCTTGGACGCCTCGGTGGTTGACGTCGCCACGTCGGACCACAACCCCATGCGGATCACCTTTAAGCTTGGGGGCCATCCCATAGGGGAACAACGCTGATGATGTCGATATCCTGCCGGTGTCTGATCCTGGCGATTGCCCTGACCATGCCCGCCACTGCCCTCGCAGAACTTTCCGAGACCGAGGAGGAAATCCAGCACCTGATCACCCACATCGGCAATTCGGAATGCCGATTTGTCCGAAATGGGAAAGACTACGCTGCCGAGAAAGCCCGGGAGCACATTCAGATGAAATACGACCATGCCCGCAGCCGGATCAAATCGGCCGAAGATTTTATCCGCTATGTCGGCACGAAAAGCAGCATTAGCGGGAGGTTCTATGGCATCCGCTGCGGGGATCGAACCGTCCCCTGCGGCGACTGGCTGTTCGAGGAACTAGAGGCGTTCCGGCACAACCGTCGGCCGGGCCCTGAGGGCACCGTCGACCGGAGTCCGCCTCATGGCGATGGCTCGTCAGGGGCCGGCCCCTTCATTTTCCCTCCGAGCCACGACTGACGCGTCGAAGGCAGCGCAAAGACCATCTCCATCGGGAGACCGTGCCGGTCCGTGGGCGGATCTTCCGGCAACGTCGCCCCGGCTGTCGTGAGTCGGGCTGCCGCTAGCGCGTTGACCAAGGCATCCAGGATATCGTCCGGGGAAACCGCCTTCCGTGGGAATCGCTTCAGTGCGTCGTTGAAGATCTCGAGGGACCGGGGATCATGCCGCTGAAGGACATCGAGTCGTTCTTCCCGACCCTCGCGACTTTTTTTCGGGTGCGCCATCGGATGGAAGCCCGCCAGGGCCCAGAAGCAAATCTCAGGATGGCTTTCGCGAACGATCCCCCTGGCCCTGGGGATGGCCCGAAGAAACGCATCCACCTCTCTTATCCTCGGAAGAATGCGCCAGGTCTGAATCGATATCCCGGAGCCGCAAACCTCTTGATTGATGCGGCAGGCTTCCTCGTAGGTCTCGGCGGAAAGCGCCTGCCTGCAGGGCGGAGAGAAAACGCTGCGGTGCCGCCGAGGCGCCAGAGCCTTCCGAGCCAGTGAATCCGCCTCGCGCCTGCACCCGGACTCCGATACGAGACCGATGGGAATGTCGATCAGGATGGCCCTGGCGTCCCGGAAGGCGCGCCACAGGGCCGACATGGTCCCATGGCAGTCCA
Source organism: Desulfobacterales bacterium (assembly GCA_050122915.1). Lineage (GTDB taxonomy): Bacteria > Desulfobacterota > Desulfobacteria > Desulfobacterales > UBA5852 > CALNZV01. The sequence goes on from JASFIA010000205.1 coordinate 1,784, forward strand.
TGGTGACGCCGCCGTCGATGCCCTGTATAGCGTCAGAGGCTTTGAGACACAGTCAAGAGATTTATTAATAGACACTCCTGGGTTAAAATTTAAACCTATAGGAGTGAATAATGAGCAATCAAAGCGGAGTTGAAAACAAGGTCAGGGAGATCCGCCGGAAGACCCGGACGCGGTACTCAGCAGAGGAAAAAATCCGCATCGTACTTGAGGGTCTAAAAGGAGAGGATAGCATCGCCGCACTCTGCCGAAGGGAGGGGATCGCGGTCGGCGTTGATGATCTGGGACTCTCCGTCATTGTTGTGGAACACCGTGAGCCAGAAATCGACCCATTGCTTACCCGACGCCGGGGACGCCACCATTATCCCCATGAACACCACTGCCGCCATCGGTAAGAACCATCGCTTCATGACACGCCTCCTTTAGGGTTGTGAGTAGAGTAGCCGCCGGTCGCTGCATTGCTGAGGTGAAACGGCGTTTCACATCGCCTGCCCCATTACCTGCGGGTAAAAATCGGAGAAAAGTCTATCAGGCGGTTGCTCTAGATCGGAAAGCGCTTCATGATAGGTGAATTCATCCAAGACAGTGTTAGAGAAGGTCTATAATTTGCCGAGAAATCCATGGGCCGATCGAGTCGAGGGGTTTTATGACTGCCTTCACACGACCTTAACATCACGCAGATAGGCGATAACACCACTGAGGATGGTGTCGGCTATTACGGGAGTTCCCGCCGGCATCATCGACCGGTGGCTTGCCGGTGACATGGGTTGATCATGCTTCGGCTGGCAGTGCCTTTACCGGCACGGGTCGGGAGAGGGGTCGGTCAACCTGTCAAGGGTATCGGGTCATCCCCCGTTGCCCCCAATACCAGAAAGGGAATTGACGATGACCGTATTCGTGCGCAGCCGCCCCTACCGGGGAGCCGTAAAGGGGATCATCCTGGATTGGGCCGGGACAGCGGTGGATTACGGCTGCATGGGACCGGCAGCCGTATTTGTCGCCGTGTTCGAGGCCTTCGGCATCCGCGTGTCGGTCCAGGACGCCCGCCGGTTCATGGGATTGATGAAAAAAGACCATATTCGGGGGATATGCACCCTTCCCGGCGTTATCGACCAATGGCGGGAGGCTTTCGGAAGAGCTCCCAATGAAGGAGATATCGATGCACTCTACGCAAAAACCGAACCCATGATGGTGGATGCCATCAGCCGTCACGCCGATCCCATCCCAGGCCTCGTTGATATGGTTACCATTATCAGGAAAGAGGGACTTAAAATCGGCTCCTCAACCGGGTACACGCGTCCAATGATGGATGTCCTGGCGCCGGAAGCTAAGAAGAACGGCTATGCGCCGGATGCCGTGCTGTGCGCCTCCGATGTACCGGCGGGGCGCCCCTACCCCTGGATGTGCTTCAAAAACGCCATTCTCCTGGGGATCTATCCCCTGGAAGCCATCGTGAAAATCGGCGACACCGTGGCCGATATCGAGGAGGGCCTGAATGCAGGTATGTGGACCGTGGGCCTCACTAAATCCGGCAATGAACTTGGGCTCGACCAGGAGGCCGCCGATCAGTTGCCGACTGATGAGTTGACCGCCAGGCTCGATGCGATCGAGAAGCGCTTCAGGGATGCCGGCGCCCATTATGTGGCCGAAGGCATCTGGGAATGCCTGCCGGTCATCGATGATATCAACAGACGGCTTGCCGTTGGCGAGCAACCCATTCAGGACAGGCAGCACCCCGGAGAGCTGTCCCGAGGAAAGTGAAGGCCTGCAAAGGGGGCCTGGACGACCATGGGATGGAAACAGACCATTCTTCATCAGTTCATCCACCCGCTGGAGAACGCTTCAAGTTCTTCCAAGGGCACCGTTGAGAAAATACCAGCCGACCCCTCGACGGAAATGGAACAATCCCCCACAAGACATGGGCAGGCCCGACCGCCGTTACTGAACCGGTGCGATGGCGCCGACAGGCGAACAGCCGGCCGCCGATCAATGCCAGAATCCAAACAATATAGTTGTCCTAGCGGAAGCGGACGATTCCAGGGCTCAACCCGTTGACCATGATCAGCAGCGTTTGATTCGGAAACAAGGGGCCAAATCGGCAAGAAAAAGCCCGTCTGCCACAGCAGCGCTGCGGCGGGCAGGAAGGATGCAATCAGCGACTTTCGAACCTATTGACACGGATCCGTCAATCGCCATCGGGAACGGACGTCGAAGTCCTTGCGTCGACGCAGAATTATGGAAAACGGGACCCCGTGTGATGACCACTCACCGTTTCGTTCATTCCTTCACCATCACCGAAGAAAGCCCGACGGGAATATCAGATCTTTGCGGTTTCGACTTATTATTGTGGAATGAGGACGTGTCGAAGGGAATGGGACAGCCGGAGCCCCCCATCAAAATTGTCCCCAAGGTTGCCCGATAGGATGATCAATGGCGGCGGGTCGACGGCCTCACCGAGGACGGGGTACGGGGAAAAGCGCCCTCGACGTCGGCCTCAGTGACACCCCGCTCCCACTCAATGCTGAGCGCCCTTGTGCTGGACCGATAGCTCCCTCACACGCCGTTTGAGGGCCCTGATCCTTTTGGAATCTTCGTCACTGGCCCATCTGGGCTCGCTGATCGTAAACAGCGCGTTGTTGATTTCATCGATCACATGCTCGGTGGCTTCGCACCATTCAGCGGTGCATCGATGGCTCATATCGGCAGCCTCCTCGATGTCTTTTTCAAGATCTCGAATCGATGTTTCCAGGGCGGTCATATAGGCGCCCCAGGCATCGAGGGCATCTTTTTGGAATTGCTCGCGAATGGCCTTCATGGGGGGTTTCTCCTATGCATAGCCGATGGGTCGGCGTTATCAGGGTGAAAGATGTGACGGACTTGCTGCGCGAATCCGCTACCTTGCCGGTCGTCAGGTAACCCAAATCACTTCAGGGCCCGGTTCAAGCCTGCCAATGGAGTTGATAAATGCTCCCTGCACCCGATCGGATGACCGCCAGACCGCTCTGTCAACAGGCAGTCCGTTTGCAGGGCGCGGGATGGGTGACTATGGTTTACCTCCGGACATGGCGCAACGGAAACTTAGAATGGGCATAGAAGAAAAACTGACCCTCCTGGCTGATGCCGCAAAATATGATGCCTCCTGCACGTCCAGCGGCAGCCCGCGACAGAATGCCGGCGGCCGGCTAGAAAACGCTGCCGCCTCCGGCATCTGCCACACCAACACGGAAGACGGCCGCTGGGTATCCCTGCTGAAAATCCTTCTCACAAACGTCGGCATCTGCGAGTGCCTCAACTGCATCAACCGATCCCAAAGCGACATCCACAGGACCGGGTTTACGGTCGGCGGGGTCGTGGGCCTGACAATCGACTTCTACCGGCGCAATTATACCGAGGGGCTCTTCCTGAGCTCGGGAATCCTGAAAAGGACCGACGACACCATTCCCCAGCATCGCAACCCCAAGCAGCGTTTGGGTAAACTGCCGCGCCATTGCTGGCAATGCCTGACGGAGAAGCAAAGATGAGGCCGGCGGAGACATCCACGGCTCTCCTCCGACCAGCCCCAAATCCACATGGGAGTGCCCCGAAATGAGGTGTCGAGCCACCCTGGTGTTATCCAACCACCGGCCTGAGACCGTCCACAAGGCCGGTCGCCTCATGTCCCGGCACGATGCGGTCATCCTCGAGGAGCCCCCGGATCCCAGTTTTGTTTCGATGCTGTCACGCCGCCTGGGCATCGACGACTACC
>JASFIA010000206.1:0-5504 GCA_050122915.1 Desulfobacterales bacterium
GTTCCGGGCTTTTTGTCCCTGTTGGCGGTTTATGTCCTCCTCATAATGCGGGAGCATCGGTTGAGTGCGGTTTCCATTCTGTGTCTCGGTATCGGTACGGGTCTGACCGGTCTGTTTCCGAGCTTCGTCGGCCTAATTGGTACCACCCTCGTGATGAGTTTCGGCTTCCACTACTTCGAAACCACCAATCAGTCACTGACCCTCCAGTATTTCGATGTCGCCGTCGCTCCAGTTGTGTTCGGCAGGCAAAGAGCATTCGCAGCGGCCACCAATATCGTTGTCGGACTATTGATTTACCTGATCGTTCCTGTTCTCAGCTATGATCGTATCTATCTCATGCTTGGAGTAATCCTTGCCGCCATCAGTATCTGGGGACTGCGCCAGCATCCAACCCGCAAGGATTTGCCGGTTCAGCGAAAGCGGATGGTTTTCAGAGCCCGCTACTGGCTCTATTACCTGCTCACATTTTTCGCTGGCGCCCGCCGTCAGGTGTTTATCGCTTTTGCCGTTTTTCTCATGGTCAAGCGTTTTGGCTACTCGGTTCAGGAAATCACGTTGCTATTCGTCCTCAACAACGCCATCAATTATTTTATCAGTCCGCTTATCGGGAAGGCGATCGTTCGCTTTGGAGAGCGCCGGGTTCTGACCCTGGAATATTCAAGCCTTATAATCATTTTTCTGGCCTATACGGCGGTCGATTCCAAGCTTGCCGTCGCGTTTCTGTATGTCCTGGACCATATTTTCTTCAATTTTTCCATAGCGATCCGGACCTATTTCCAGAAAGTGGGAGATCCTCGCGACATTGCTCCATCCATGGCGGTCGGATTCACCATCAATCACATCGCTGCGGTCGTTCTTCCCGTTTTGGGCGGGGCACTCTGGATGACGGACTATCGCCTGCCGTTTTTCGGTGGTGCCGCCCTGGCCGGATGTTCCCTGATCGCGGTCCAATTTATCCGGATACCAGCCCCCCCGCGGGCGCCATAACACGCAACGAGACGGCGTGAAGAGAGATTGCTGCAATACTTGGGCGCCGGGGCGACAAGGGGCTATCGACCGCAATCAAAAAATACCATGTACGTCCTCGTGACAATAGGCACAGCGGTTTCCGTCAATTAGGTTCTGGCGGACGTTGTAATGGAAGCGGTTGATCACGATGTTGCCGCAGTTTCTGCAGAAGGTGTTCTCGCCATCGCTGCCCGGAACGTTTCCCAAATAGACATACCGCAGCCCGGCCTCAAGGCCGATTCTTCTTGCTGCGCGCAGTGTGTCTACCGGGGTCGACCTCCGATCGGTGAGACGGTAGGTGGGGTGAAAACGCGAGATGTGCCAGGGAGTGTCGGGACCGAGTTCTCTGCACAGAAAATCGGCAAGGGCCCCCAGATCGTCTAAATCGTCGTTGGCACCGGGAACAATGAGGGTGGTCACTTCCACCAAAACCCCCATGTGGGACATTCGCCTCAAGGTTTCCTTTACGGGCTCGAGCTTCGCACCGCACATCTGCTTGTAAAACACCTCTGAGTAAGCCTTAAGGTCCACATTGGCCGCGTCCAGAAAAGGGGAGATCATCGTCAGAGCCTCGGGCGTCATGTAGCCGTTGGTGACGAACACATTGAAGAGCCCCTGCTCTTTCGCTATCCTTGCGCAATCAAGGGCGAACTCGAAAAATACGGTGGGTTCCGTGTAGGTGTATGCGATGCTGCGGCACCCCGCCCGCTGGGCTTCGCGCACCACAGCCGAAGGTGTCCACTTCTCACCCAGAATCAATCCATTGCGGTTCTCCGGGAGCTGGGCAATATCGGCATTCTGACAGAACCGGCATGTGAAGTTGCAGCCCACGGTAGCGATGGAAAAGGATCGGCTGCCCGGCAGCAAATGAAACAGAGGCTTCTTTTCGATAGGATCCACATGTGAGGCAACGACCCTGCCGTAGACCAGGGTGTCGAGGCGGCCTCCACGGTTTTCTCTGACCCCGCACCGCCCCCGCTTCCCTGTCGATATCCGGCAGTGATGATGGCACAGAAAACAACGGACCATTTGGCCGTCGATTTTTTCGTAAAGCAGCGCCTCTTTCATAACAGGTCGAACCCTCTGTTGAGATGAGTCAGGGGCATTCCCGGCAAGGGCTCTCTTCCGTTGCCAGTGCGGTAGCGAAGGGTCAGGGGCCGTGTTCGAAATCGCGGTACCAGGGACACGACCATGCCGGCAAACGCACCGAAGGGGCAGCGTTGCACCAGCTTGGAATTCTCCAGTCGGAAAAGAAGCTTTCCAGGACCGGGCAGCTGACAGACGGTTCTCCAGGATACCGGGGCATCACCGAGAATGTCATAAATCATTTGTTTGAGCTCCCAGACACTGAAAAACCGCGCTCGGTTGAAAATACTCGGAACAAAAATGCCCTTGACCCTGCGTTCCAGCCCCTTGATGGCATATCGGTTCAAGACGCCGATGAAAATACGATCTTTGGCGACCCGGCAGGCCTCCTCGAGGGCTTTGTAGGGATCATCGACGAACTCGAGGGTGGTCACCAGGCTGGCGTAATTGAAGGAATTGTCATCGAAGGGAAGGTCTTCGGCATAGCAACGGTAGAAATCCACGCGGTTGAGCACATTGGCAATGGCGATGTCAAGCATGTAGGGAGACGGGTCGATGCCGGTGACTTGGACCCCGGTTTCCAGAAACGCAAACAGGCTGCTGCCGGTGCCGCAGCCGATATCCAGAAGGCTCTCCCCCCGCATAGGGGCCAGCATGTCCATCATCAGGCGGGTTTCGAGTTCGGCTGCAATCCGACGGTGGGGGCTGTTCAGCCACTGCTCGAAAGCCTTGGCTTCGCGGAAGTCAAATACATGGCCCATAGACGCTCACCCGGAGGATCTGGTGCCGGCGATGTGTTCCGAAAAACGATCGATTTCACGCCCCCCGCTTAGGCCCGAGGTCAATTGCCGGCGTTGTCCTCTTGGGGGTCCGCTGGTTTCAGCGAGGGCGTCGGTGCTGGTTTTGCCTCATCGGTTGTCGCTGTAGACCCTTGGATGGGCGATGGTTTCTGACGGGTTCTGCGAGGCCGTCGGCTTCTGGGCGCGGAGTCATCCGGCACCTGTTCGTTGCTTGGGGCAGACTCTTGGGAGTCACCCGCAGGTGGTGCGCTGGCTTTTTTCTTCCGCCGCCGCCGCCGCCGCTTCTTTCCTGTAGAATCTCCCTTTTCTGTGGGGGTGGGGGGGGATTCCTCTGAAGCGTTTTCCGAAATCGACCCCTTGGATGGGTCGGTCTCGGATTCCGGCAAAAAACCGAAGAAGGTGCCGGGGAAGTATCCCGGAGGTCTGGGATCACCGGTTGGGGTCATCAGGGATGAGGGTGCCTTTCCCGTTGATTTTTCTTTCGGTTTTCGGGTACCCGGCCTCTTGGCAGCGGCTCTGCCTGGGGGTTTCGCCCTGAATGCCACCTTGACCGGACCGGCGACATCCTCTCCGTACCAGTCATCCTCCGGCCAGACCACGGGTATCTTGAATCCAAGCATCTGTTCAATCGGCTCAAGGTGGAGCACATAGGTTTCACAGGCAAGGGACAGGGCTCGGCCTGTCTTGCCGGCCCTGGCCGTTCTTCCGATTCGGTGTACGTAGTTTTCGGAGTCCTGGGGGAGGTCGTAGTTGATCACATGGGAGATGTCCTCGATGTGAATCCCCCGGGACGCCACGTCGGTGGCCACCAGGATCTTCACTTCGTTGTTCTTGAACTGTTCCATCAGGCGGAAGCGTTTTTTCTGTGGAAGGTCACCGGTTATCCCTTCCGCTGGGTACCCATTTCCCTTTAGCTTCTGAGCCAGCCACTCGACGCCGGACTTGGTGTTGGCAAAGATGAGGATTCGATGCCAGTCTTCCCGCTTTAGCAAGCCAAGAAGGAGAGGCAGCTTTTTCTCCTTTCCCACATGGAAAAGGGATTGCTCGATCCCGTCGACGGCAATCTCCTGGGGCGTCACCGATATGAATTCCGGCAGGTTCATATACTCGTATGTCAGTTCGAGGACCCGGTAGGAGAGGGTGGCGGAAAAAAGCATCGACTGCCTTTTGTCGTAGCGGGGAAGCTTGCGGAGAAGAAACCGCATGTCCTTGGCGAAACCTAAATCCAGAAGCCGATCCGCTTCATCAATGACGGCGATGGTGATATCATCGGTTTTAAAGACCCCCTGCTTGAAATAGTCGATGATGCGCCCAGGGGTACAGATCACCACATCCACGCCGTGTCTTAAAAGTGCAGCCTGCTTCTGGTAATCCACACCACCAACGATTTGAGCAAAGGTGAGGGTGGTGTGTCTGCCGATGACCATGGCTTCTTCATAAATTTGAGCGGCGAGCTCTCGGGTCGGGGCGACGATGATGGCCGACGGCGTGTTTGGCTTCCGGTCCGGCATCGATAGAAGGCGGCTTAACACCGTCACGAGAAATGCGGCTGTCTTTCCAGTGCCGGTCTGAGCTTGACCGGCAATGTCTCTGCCGGTCAGGGCCACCGGGAGTACCTGTGCCTGAATGGGGGTGCACTGAACAAATCCGGCTTCCGAGAGTCCTTGGGTGACTTGTGGGGGAAGATCGAAATGTTCAAAAAGCGTCTGAGTGAGAAACTCGGGTTTTGGAGCCCGCTCGGAAGCGGTCACAGCATCTGCTGCCACGGTCATGGGATTCCTCTCTGTTCGGATATGCCATCGAATCCATTGATGTCGGCATCGAAAGGCTAATCATACAGTATTACAGGGATTTTTCAAGGAAATGTGGTTGCGTTGGTTTTGTGAAGATATCCTAACCTCGCGAAGGGCTGCGGAACGGCTTTCATCTATTGATTTCCAGCCCCTATGTATGCATCATATACCCCTTTTTGGAACATTACACCATCCAGACCGGAAGGATCGACAATGAATGTCTTTATTTGCGGTCGAATACCGCCGTCCGTTTTGGCACGGATCGCTGAGCACCACAGCGTGGATTATCATGATGAGGACCGGCCCATATTGCGCGCCGAGCTGCTTAAGCGGGTATCGGATCGGGAGGGGCTGATCACTATGATCACCGAAAAGGTTGACCGGGAGCTCTTGAAGGCCGCCCCCCGGCTTCGGATGGTTGCCAATCACGGGGTGGGGTACGACAATATCGATACCGATGCCGCCACGGAAAAAGGCGTGTGGGTGTCCAACACCCCGGGGGTGCTGACTGATGCCACCGCGGACCTGGCCTTTGCCCTTATTCTTGCAACCGGTCGCCGACTCGCCGAGGGCGATCGGCGTACCCGAAAAGGGCGATTTCGGTTTTGGGCGCCGCAGCACTTTTTGGGACAGGAGGTGAGCGGAAGCGTCCTCGGCATCATCGGCGCGGGCCGGATCGGTCAAGCTCTGGCGCGGCGGGCCAAAGGTTTCGATATGACCCTGCTGTACCACAACCGAAATCGATTGTCGTCCGAGGCGGAAAACCGTATGGAGATGACGTTCTGTTCCCTGCCGGAGCTCCTTAGCCGATCGGACT
>JASFIA010000207.1:0-5504 GCA_050122915.1 Desulfobacterales bacterium
GCGGGGTTCGGCCGGTGTGCTACTATGGATGTATGATGACCCGTTTTCCATACCCTGTCCCGGTTCCGGACGATGTGGAAAATCCCCAGGGCATGGAAAAAATCCTCAAGGCCCTGGGCATCCAGTCCATCGACTGGAATCACAAGACCGCCTGCTGCGGCGCGTCGGCGGCGGTCAACGATCCAGCCACCGCGCTTCCGTTGATGACTCGCATCCTGAAAGATGCCACCAGCCGGGGCGCCAACTGCATCGTGGTGACTTGCCCGATGTGCCAGATGAATCTGGATGCCCAACAGGAGGCCGTCTGCAAGGCCTCGGGCATCAGGGAACGGCTGCCGGTCTACTTCATCACCGAGTTGGTGGGGGTCGCCATGGACCTGGCGCCGGAAGACCTTCAGATCGATCGGCACTTCATCGATGGGACGACGCTTCTAAAGGAGATCGAGCAACATGAGTGATGCCAACAACCAACGCAAACGCGGTTCGGTCCTCATCGCCGGCGGCGGCATCGGAGGTATGCAGGCCGCCCTCGACATGGCGGACAGCGGCTTCAAGGTCCATCTGGTTCAGCGGGACCCGTCCATCGGCGGCACCATGTCCATGCTGGATAAAACCTTCCCCACCGGCGACTGCTCCATGTGCATGATCTCTCCCAAAATGGTGGAGGTGGGGCGGCACCCCAACATCGTACTGCACACTCTGGCGGAAGTTACCGGTGTCGACGGCGAGCCGGGTGATTTTCGGGTCCAGGTCAAAGAAAAGCCCCGATACGTGATCGCGGAACGGTGCACCGGCTGCGGGGCCTGCGAGAAGAAATGCCCCAAGCTGGTGGTCAATGAATTCGAGCAGGGGCTGAACAAACGCAAGGCCATATACACGCTGCTGCCCCAGGCGGTTCCCCACACCCGGGTCATCGATCCGGATGCCTGCCTCTATCTGCAGCGAGGCCGCTGCAAGGCCTGCGAAAAATTCTGCGAAACCGGCGCCATCAACTGGGAGGATACGGAAAAAAACTACGAACTCAATGTGGGCGCCATCATATTGAGCCCGGGGCTCGACCGCTACAACCCCAAGGTCCGCCAAGAACTGGGATTCGGTCGTTGGCCCAACGTGGTCACCTCCCTCCAGTTCGAGCGGATTCTCTCCGCATCCGGCCCCTTTATGGGCGAAATCAAGCGCCCCTCTGACGAGCGCCATCCCAGGAAAGTCGCCTGGATCCAGTGCGTGGGGTCCAGGGACCCTAACAACGCCAACCCGTGGTGCTCATCGGTGTGCTGCATGTACGCCACCAAACAGGCGGTCATTGCCAAGGAGCATGACGGCAGCATCCAGCCCACGGTATTTTACATGGAAATGCGAGCCTTCGGCAAAGACTTCGACAAATACGTGGACCGCGCCAAGACCGAATACGGTGTCACCTACCGCCGGGCCATGATCTCCGACGTCAAGGAGGAAGCCGGCACCGAAAATCTCATTTTGCGCTACGCCCGGGAAGACGGCACCCTGGTAGACGAAACCTTCGACTTGGTGGTCCTCTCCATCGGATTCCAACCCCACCCGGACGTGGCCGCATTTGCCGACACCTTCGGGATCGATTTAGACGCGCACCGGTTTGCCAGGACCAGCGGGTTTGCCCCAGTGGAAACCACCCGTCAGGGGATCTATGTCACCGGAACCTTCCAGGGCCCCAAGGACATTCCCGAAACCGTTGCCCAGGGGAGTGCCGTGGCCGGCAGCAGCATGGCACTGCTTGGGGAGGCCAGAGGCACCGAAGTCACCGTGACGGAACTCCCTCCCGAAACCGACGTGGCCGAGGCCGATCCGAAGATCGGGGTCTTCGTCTGCCACTGCGGCATCAATATCTCCCAGACTGTCGATGTGAAGAAAGTGGCGGAGGCCATCGGCAAGCTACCCAATGTCACCGTCTCCGACGATCTCATGTATGCCTGCGCCCCGGACGGTCAGGAAAAAATCAAGGAGCTCATCAAAGAGAACGATCTCAACCGGGTCATTGTCGCCTCTTGCACCCCCCGGACCCATGCCCCTCTGTTTCAGGACACCATCCGTGAGGCGGGCCTCAACAAGTATCTCTTTGAACTGGCCGATATCCGGGAACAGTGCTCCTGGTGCCACATGGGCCAGAAGGACATCGCCACCCAGAAGGCGACGGACATCGTCAGGATGAACGTCGCCAAGGCCAGGCATCTGACTCCCGTCGAAACGGATTCGGTTCCCGTGACACCCAACGCCATGGTGATCGGGGGAGGCGTGGCCGGAATGACCAGTGCGCTGGCCTTGGGTGACCAGGGATTCGAGGTTCACATCGTCGAAAAAGAACCCGAGCTGGGAGGGCTTGTCCGGCAGCTGCACCGCACCCTCGACGGCGGAGACGTCCAGGCCTTTCTGTCGAAAACCCTCGACGCTGTGGTCAAACATCCCAAGATCACCGTCCATGCCGGGGCCGAGGTGGACGCCACGGCCGGATATGTCGGCAACTTCAATACCACGCTGACGACGGGAGAGTCGTTCGACCACGGGGCCATCGTCGTGGCCACGGGAGGCGAGGAATACACCCCCTCCGAATACGGATACGGCCAGAGCGATGCCGTCATCACCCAACGGCATCTGGAGAAACGGATTGCCGACGGAGACGTTCAGCCTGCCGGCCACTACGTGATGATCCAGTGTGTGGGATCGAGGGAAGAACCCACGAATTACTGCTCCAGGATCTGCTGCCAGGACGCCATCAAGAATGCCATCGCCATCAAGGAGACGGCTCCCTCCGCCCAGGTCACCATTCTCTATAGGGACATACGGACTTATGGACTGAGGGAGGACTACTACTACAAGGCAAGGAACCTGGGGGTGCTCTTCGTTCGCTTCGAGCCGGACCGGAAACCCGAGGTGACTCTTTCCGACGGCCGTATCCGGGTCTCGGTCTTCGACTACATGATGAACCGGGATCTTTCCCTCTCCCCGGATCTCCTGGTGCTCTCCACCGGCTTCAGGCCCCACCCACTGACCGAAAAAATTGGGAAGCAATACAAACTCACAAGAAATCCCGACGGCTATTTCCTCGAGGCCCACGTCAAGCTCCGCCCCGTGGATTTCCCCAGCGAGGGCATCTACGTGGCGGGTCTAGCCCACGCACCGAAAAACCTGGACGAAACCTTGAGCCAGGCCCTGGCCGCAGCGGGTCGTGCGGGTGTCCTCCTCTCCCACGACAAACTGTCGGTTTCGGGCATTATTTCCAAACACAACCGGGAGATCTGCATGTCCTGCCTCGCCTGCGTCAGGGTGTGCCCCTTTGGTTCGCCCTTTGTCGATGCCGATGGAAAGGTGAGCCACAATGAAGTTATCTGCACCGGCTGCGGTATCTGCGCGGGCATCTGCCCGGCAAAGGCATTTCAGGTCAACAGCTTCCGGGATGACCAGATTTTTGCCATGATCGACGCGGCCACTGAAACGACTGCGGAGAGTGTCTAATTCGGCGACAACTACAACCCAAGGGAGACACAACTCCATGACGGTACAAGCAGAAGCGCAAGAGGGTCCCGCCATTGAAACCCCCGTCGAGGTGCCGGAAGGCTGGGAGCCCAATATACTGGCCTTTGCCTGTCACTACTGCGCCTTCGCGGCCGCCGACCTGGCAGGCGTCATGCGGCTTTCCTACCAGCCCAACATCAAGATCATCCGATTGCCCTGCACCGGAAAATTGGACCATGCCTATGCGCTGAGGGCGTTCGAGCGGGGGGTGGACGGTCTTTTCGTGGCCGGGTGACTGGAGGGCCAATGCCATTTCCTGGAAGGAAATACCAACGCAGCCAAGCGAATCACCTATCTGAAAACCCTGCTCCCCCGGGTAAACATCAACCCCGAGCGGCTTGAAATGTACAACCTCTCAGCGGCGATGGGGCCGCGGTGGGCTGAAATCTGCAACGAGTTCACGGAGCGCGTCCGTGCCCTCGGGCCCTCTCCCATCCGGATTGCCCTGGAAAAGCACGAAAGGAGTCGGTAACGATGATCGTGGGCGAGCAAAAATCACTGGAAGAAATTTGGGGGACCATCAAGGACCATAAAAAGGTTCTGGTCTTCGGTTGCAACACCTGCGTGGCCGTGTGTCACCAGGGGGGCAATAAAGAGGCCGAAATCCTGGCATCCCTGCTTCGGATGCAGGCCACCCAGGAGGGGGCCGATATCGAGATCAAGGACTCGGGCATCGAGCGGCAATGCGAGCATGAGTTCTTCGAAAAGGCCGAAGAGGCCATTGGCTGGGCTGACGCCGTTCTCAGCACCGCCTGCGGCATCGGCGTTCAGTTCATGGCGGAGAAATACCCCAAACCCATCTATCCCGGGCTGAACACAACTTTTCTGGGAGCGGTGGAAGAAATCGGCCGCTACACGGAACGGTGCCAGGCCTGCGGACAGTGCATCCTGGCCACTACCGGCGGCATCTGCCCCATCGCCCGATGCGCGAAAAGGGTCATGAACGGCCCCTGCGGGGGGTCGACCAACGGTAAGTGCGAGATCAGCAAGGATGTGGACTGTGCCTGGCAGCTCATCGTCGACCGGCTGAAGCTCCTGGGTCGAATGGACGACTACGAATGCCTCACCCCGATCAAGGACTGGTCTTCGGACCGGGCCGGGGGCCCCCGAAAACTCGTCAGGGAGGACGTGCAGTCATGACAGCGACAACGCCGAGTAAACTGGAACGAATCATGGCGGCCGGCCACTTTGGTGTCACCTCCGAGTGCGGCCCGCCACGGGGAAGCGAACCCAACGAAATCGCCGAAAAGGCGGAAATGATCAAAAACCATGTGGACGCCATCAACATTACCGACAATCAGACGTCGGTCTGCCGGACCTGCTCCCTGGCGGTGTGCATCCGCCTGAAAACCATGGGACTCGAGCCGGTTCTCCAGATGGTCACCCGGGACCGGAACCGAATCGCCCTTCAAAGCGACATCCTGGGCGCCGCCTCCTGGGACATCAACAACATTCTATGCCTGTCCGGGGACCATCAGAGCTTCGGGGACTCCAAAGCCGGACAAAACGTCCATGACCTGGATTCCATGCAACTGCTGCAGACGGTTCGGCTGATGCGTGACGAGGGCAAGTTTTTGGGCGGCGACGACATCAAACGCCCCCCCAGGATGTTTGTGGGCGCGGCCGCCAACCCCTTTGCCGACCCGTTCGAGATCCGGGTGCCCCGCCTTGCCAAGAAGATCGCGGCCGGAGCCGAATTCATCCAGACCCAGTGCATCTACAATCTGGACAAGTTCGAGGAATGGATGAAGCAGGTCCGGGACCGGGGACTCCACGAGAAGGTCTACATCATGGCCGGCCTTACCCCCATGAAATCAGCCGGCATGGCCCGATATATGAAAAACCGGGTGCCTGGAATGGACGTGCCCGACGAGTTGGTCAAGCGGCTTGCCGACACCCCGAAGGACAAACAGGCCGAGGAGGGAATCAAGATCTGCATCGAGTCCATTCAGCGCCTG
>JASFIA010000208.1:0-5503 GCA_050122915.1 Desulfobacterales bacterium
CCCGGTCCAGAAGACGCTTCATCCACGATTTGAACCGCACGAAGCCATCTTGGACCTCCTCGGCCAAGCGGGGCTGCTGATCGCTCAGTTCGACTGCAAGATTGACGAATATGCAGCCCCCCGGAAGGGTTTGGGAATCGGTAAGATACCGGTCACGGTAATTGGTGAGGACCCGCTTGAGTTGATCCACGGCAGATGCCTCTCGGTCGATGCCGTCGAGATTTCGCTCACGCCAGATCTTCCTGGCCTCGCTCAATGTTGCCTTAAAGAGCGCCTCCTTGCTGTTGAAATGGTTGTAGAGCCCCCCTTTGGAGCTGCCGACGGCATTCAGGATGTCCGTGATAGAGGTGTTCAAGAACCCCTTGGCGGAAAACTGGCGGAGCGCCTCGTGGACGATTCGCTCTCTGAGGGTCATTGATGCCTCCCTTGTCGATCGCAGAGACAGACCGGTCGGTCTGAATCTGTGATATGTACCTTCGCCGACGCCCTGGGTCAACCCCTTTCAACCGAAAGCCCGAAGCCGCCCCGGGGGGCTATCGTCTCCGTCGGACAGACGCTGAGGTGCTCCCAGCCCCATCTTTTCGCCGCGGCGACGATTGACAATCCCGCCGGTCGCCTCAACTTTCCGATACAACAAAAGAAAGGACGGCCATCATGGACGCATGGATCATCGACGCCTTCGGCGGCAGAGATCGAATGCAGCTTGTGGACCTTCCCACTGCTCCTCCAGGGGAAGGCGAGGTGCTGGTCCGCATCAAAGCCGTGGGGGTCAACCCCGTTGACTGGAAGATACGGGAAGGACGCCTCGCGGGCATGATACCCCATGAATTTCCCCTCGTCCTCGGATGGGATATGGCTGGCGTTGTGGAAGAGCCGGGCTATGGTGCACGGCGATTCATGCCCGGAGACGAAGTGTATGCCTATGCCCGCCGTCCGGTCATCAAACACGGCACCTATGCCCAGTATATCACCCTCCCCGAGAGCTACCTGTCCCTCAAACCAAGCGGCATTACCATGGAGGAGGCCGCCGCCGTTCCTCTGGTCACCCTGACGGCGGCCCAGTCCCTGTTTGGTGCGGGCAGACTTCAAACCGGCGAAACCGTTCTGATCATCGGGGCATCGGGCGGTGTCGGTTCCAGTGCCGTGCAACTGGCCAAGCTCGCCGGTGCCCGGGTGGTTGCCATGGCCAGCAAGCCCAACCATGCCTACCTCCGTTCCCTTGGGGCCGGAGAGGTCCTCAGCTACACGGATGAAGCGTTCACCAAGACCGTGAACAATCGGTTCTCCCAAGGGGTGGACATGGTCTTCGACTGCTTCGGAGGCGAGTCGCTAAACCAGTCCATTGACTGCCTGAAGCCCGGAGGCAGAGTGATTTCCATCACTGGAGAGGCGGACCGCAACCGCCTGAAGGCGCGCAGCGCGGCCTTTGAATTCGTGTTTGTGGAGCCGAACGCCGCCCAGCTCGATCATTTTCGTGACCTGATTCACCAAGGCCGCTTCAAATCAAATGTCAGCCGTGTTTTCCCGTTTTCGGAGGCCGTGAGCGCCCACCAGCAGATGGAAACCGGCCACACACGGGGCAAAATCGTTCTCAGGATTTGACCATCGCCCTCCCCTCCAGTGGCTATCGACCCGACGACGCTATTTTTCCTGGCTCAACGCGAACCCCCGGCTAAACTGTTCCTGGAGCAGCATGAAGACAAAGAGCGCGGGAAGCAGAGAGAGAATCGCCCCGGCCATGACCACCCCCCAGTTGGTGGCATCCTGGCCCGCGGTCATCATCCGCAGCCCCACCTGGACCACCTGACTGGCATTGTCGCGAATGATGATCAACGGCCACAGGTACTGGTTCCACATGTAGACGAACTCGATAACCGCCAGGGCCGCGATGACATTCATGGACATGGGCAGCAGGATGCTGCCGGCGAAGCGTATTGGACCGGCACCATCGATTCTGGCCGCATCCAGAAGCGAGGTGGGAATCTGCATGAAGTGCTGCCGGAAAAGAAATGTGCCGGTGGCCGAGGCTAAAAAGGGAACGATCAGTGCCGCGTAGGAATTACTCCACCCAATATCGGTCACCAACTCGAACAGGGCAACGATCATGATCTCGGTGGGCATCATGAGAGTGAGAAGGATAAACACGAATACCCAGCTCTTGAGAGGAAAGGCAAGGTAGACCAGTGCCAGGGCGGCAGCGAACGACACCAGGGTCTTGCCGACGGTCACCGCAAGGGCTATGAAGGCCGAGTTGAGCATGTAGCGCCCCAGATGAAACTCGGTCCACACCCGGTGGTAGTTCTCGGCCATGGCGCTGCCCAGGGTAAACTCCGGCGGATAGCTGAAGATCTGGGCGGGGGTCTGGGTGGAGAACAAAAAGGCCGTCAAAACGGGTGCGGCGATGACGAACACGCTGACAGACAGTGCGGCATGAATGGCTATGCTTTTTTTCCAGGAGCGCATATTACCTCTCGTAGGTGACCATTTTCTTCGAAACCCTTAATTGGGCGATCGTCAAGGCCACGACGATGGCGAAGAGCAGAACCGACTGAGCGGCTGCAAACCCCGTCTTGAAATACTCGAAGCCGTCCCGATAGATGCTGTAGATCAGCACGGTAGTGCCCCCTGCCGGCCCGCCCCGGGTCAGCAGATCCACGAAAGCAAACGCGTCGAAGAAGGCACTGATCGTATTCATGACCAACAGGAACAGGGTCATCGGGGACAAAAGGGGCAGCAGAATCCGGTAGAACCGCTGCCAAGCCGATGCCCCGTCGATGATCGCAGCCTCCATGACATCCCCCGGCACATTCTGCAGTGCAGCCAGGTAGAAGACCACATTGTAGCCGATGGCCTTCCAAACGGCCGCCGTCACCACCACGGCCATGGCCAATGCCGGTGTTGCCAGCCAGTCCGGCTTGACGCCCAAAAGAAGATCCAGAAAGTAGTTGACCACCCCCACCTGGGCGCTGAACATGAACAACAAGATGACGCCTGCCACCGCCGGTGGAAGGGCATAGGGCCAGATCAGCAGGAGCCGGTATATCCGCCAGCCCCGCACCTTGGTGTTGGCCAGAAGGGCCAGGGCCAAGCCAAGGGTCATGCTGAGGGAAACCGTCGCTCCAACGAACACCGCCGTATTCAGATAGACCCGTCGATAGTCGGGATTGGTAAAAAGCTCCAGGTAATTCTCCGAGCCGACGAACAGCTTTTTCAGCCCCAAAAACCCTACCTGATAGAAGGACAGCACAGCGGTCTGAAGGGTCGGGTAGTACAAAAAGACGCTCAGGATCACGAAGGTGGGCAGCAGAAGTAAAATCGCCAGAGCCGGTCGTCGGAATGCCGCAGGGGTCGTCACGGGATGCTGCCTTTGTTGGTGGACAAGGGGATGCCGCCGGAACCGGATGCCCGGCGCCGGCGGCCCTAATTCAGGTCAGGGGCGCCCGTGGTCCCTACTGGGCGGTTCGGTTGTACTTCTCGAGGGCGGCATCGGCCCGTTTGTCGGCTTCCTTCAGCGCGTCGTCGATGGCGGTTCCCGCAAACACCTTCTGGACGGCATCCTCCACGATGCTCCTCAGTTCTGGGAACATGCCCAGAAGCGCGCCCTGGGTGGGCCGGATCGGTTTGGTTGCCAGCAGCTGATCGAAGGCGGCCTTGTAGGCGGGATTCCTATCGAACCAATTCTGCCATTCGAGAACCTTGACGGCGCTCTTTCGCACCGGAAAATACCCGGTGCCTTTGTGCCAGCGGACCTCGTTCTCGGTATTGGTGAACCAAAGGAGAAACGTCTTGGTGGCATCGTTCTCCGCTTCCGGGTGGCCCTTGGGCATCCAAAGGCTGGCGCCGCCAACGATGACCCCCTGTCGGTCGATTCCGTCCGGTGCCGGCAGAGGGCCGGTTCCGAGTTCAAAGCCGTTGTCGGCGGCTGCGTTCTGCATCACCGTGACATCCGAGGTGGAAGTCACCAGCATTGCAGCCTGACCGGAGATGAATAGGTTGTTGGCGCCGTCCCAGTCCTCGGGTTTTCCGGAATACACATAGGCCTTGGCGTCGTAGAGTTCCTTCCACCAGGAAAAAATCTTCTTCATGGCCTCGGAATCCAACAAAATATCGGTGGCTCTGGCGGCCCGCCCGTTTTCGTTGTTGGCCAGAAGAGCGCCCTGGTTGGCCATCCACTGCTCCACGAACCAGGTGTGAAGCGGCCATGTGATGCCGTGGGGGGCCGCCCCGGAGGACATGATTTTTTTGCTGGCGGCCATCAAATCGCCATAGCTGGTCGGTGGGGCGTCCGGGTCGAGGCCGGCCTTCTCGAAGAGGCTCTTGTTGTAATAGAGAATCGGATTGGAGGAATTGAAGGGAATGGAGAAAAATTTGTTGTCGATACGGTAATAATTGGCGACTCCGTCCACAAAATCGTCCAGCATGGCGTTGTCATCGGGTTTAAGGCTGTCCTCGAAGGCCATGAAAATGCCTGAATCGATGGCCAGTTGACTGCCGACCTCGAAAATGTGGACCACGTGGGGAGCGCTCCCTTGCTTTGCGGCCAGGATGGAGGCATTCAATGTATCCCGGTAGCTGCCCTTATACTCGGCCTTGACCTCGATGTCGGGATGGGTGAAGTTGAAATCCTCCACCATCCGCTGGATAAATGCCGTTCTGGCCCCTCCCATGGCATGCCAGAACTGGATTTGCACTTTTTCCGCCGCGCCCACTAGAGCCGGCAGAGCCAAAAACAGAAGTACGGCCACCCCATACGTCGTCAGTCTTTTCTTCATACCAGTCTCCTTTTTATTGTGGTGTCTTCATCCGCCCCGGCAACGCCCCGAAGCGCAAATGATCGAAAATGACGGTGCCATCAGCCGGCCGGGGCGTTACTGAGGCAGGATCCCGTCCCTTGGGAAAACAGATGCGCGTTGTCGGAAAGAAAACCCAGCCGCACGCGGTCTCCGCGTCGGCAGGGGCGCTCCCCCTGAAGCTTCAACCGAACCGGATCGCCCATCAAGTCCAAGTGGAGCAGGCACTCCCCGCCCAGGGATTCGACGAGATGGACGTCGGATTCCCAGGTTACGCCCAGATCGGACAGCCTGTCCGCCGCGGGTCCGAATTCGATGTGCTCCGGCCGAATGCCGATGGTCAGTTCATCTTCGCCGATGTCTCCGGCACGGGTCTCTGAAAGCTTTAGGATGAGCCCCTCTCCCAGCGTCAGGGTGTTTCGTCCGGACCGCTTCGCTGGAAGAAAGTTCATGGCCGGAGAGCCGATGAAGTCGGCCACGAAGATATTCGTCGGCCGGTGGTAGACCTCGTCCGGACTGCCAACCTGCATAATTTCTCCGCCTTCGATGATCGCGATGCGGTCGGCCATGGTCATGGCCTCCACCTGATCGTGGGTCACGTAGATCATAGTGGTTCGGAGACGCCGCTGAAGATGTTTGATCTCCACCCGCATCTGGTTGCGAAGCTTGGCGTCCAGATTGCTCAGAGGCTCATCCATTAGAAACACGTCCGG
>JASFIA010000209.1:0-5475 GCA_050122915.1 Desulfobacterales bacterium
AGCTGATTCTCCTGACCAGCCGTGGGCTGG
This sequence comes from Desulfobacterales bacterium, assembly GCA_050122915.1. Classification (GTDB taxonomy): domain Bacteria; phylum Desulfobacterota; class Desulfobacteria; order Desulfobacterales; family UBA5852; genus CALNZV01. The sequence goes on from JASFIA010000209.1 coordinate 31, forward strand.
AGGAGGTGTCAGAGAACTATGCCCTTGCCCTGAATCGGGAGTTCCATCGGATTGAAACCGCGATCCGCAGCGCATCCGAGAAGATCGAGGGCGACCGGGCGACCGGGCGCCCAGTCGATGCATCCCATGGAACCGGCAACAGTTTGAGCCAGCCGACAGCGATCCTGCGGCAGCTCTTCGAACAGCTGGAATCTGCCGACAGCGGCCTTCTGGGCGCCTATTTGCTGATGCCCGACGGCAAGACCTACAGCTATCCGGACGTCGGACCCCATGTAGGCAGCGCCCGCCTGTCCCTCGAAAGAAAACCCCTCCCCGCAGGAGGCGAAAAGCCCGCTCCCCTGAGGGTGGTCACCCATTACGTTGAAGAAGACCCCTCGATACCCCCTGTCATGTCGATCTCGTTGCCGGTCTCCGCGGGGCACCCCAAGGCAGAGGGTGTTATAGGGGCCGACTATTCCATGACACGCCTGCTCGACAAATGCAGGCCCGCCTCCCAATGGACGCCATTGATGGAGACCTTGATGGTCCTCTGGACCGATGAGGACATCCGGAGGTCTCAGCCGCCGACCGTCCTATTCCACGCAGACGGCAGACAGGCGGACCCCTCATGGCGACCACTCCCTTCCGGCTCGACCATGGATGCAACGGAAATTAGGGAGTTACTGCTCAATAGCAGGCGGTGGGGAAAAGGACATGCCGTATTGACAAACGAAGGGGCTGAAGCCATCTGGGCCTGCGCCCAGGCCGACCACGAATTCGGATTCGTAAGCATTCTGCCGACCCGTGAGCTGCAGTTTTTCATGACGAGAAGCCAACGACGCCTGATTCGGTGGCACACCATGGACACCCTGTTGGCAGCGATGGCCCTTGTTCTACTCATGCTGGTCGTCGCCTCCTTTCGATCCCGCAGGATCCTCAAGCCTTTTTCTGCCATCGTCGAGGGATTCAGGCAGCTGTCGACGGGCGATTTTTCGGCCCGTCTCTCGTTCGATGAAACGGACGAACGGCAGCTCGTGGCCAGCGCCTTCAATGACATGGCGATTCAGCTTGAATCCAGTATGCAGCTCCGTCACTCCTTGGAGGTGGCCCGGGAGGTCCAGCAAAATTTCCTCCCCTCCGCCCATCCGGAATTTCCGGGCTTCGACATCGCTTCGACTGTGCGGTACTGCGACGAAACCGGCGGCGACTACATCGATTTTATCCAGAGGGGGAATGGAACCCTGGGGGTCGTGGTAAGCGACGTGACCGGCCACGGCATCGGCGCGGCACTTCTTATGGCGACGGCCAGGGCCTTGATACGGGGCCGCTGCGACATCGGTGAAGACCTGAGCGAGATGACCAACGCCGTCAACCGGAAGCTGTCCGACGACGTCGGCGCGACCGGAAGATTCATGACCCTCTTCTTCCTGGAGATCGATCCCATCGCCCGCAGATTTCAGTGGATTCGTGCTGGCCACGATCCCGCCTGGCTGTTTGCCGATCAAGGCGAGACCAGCGCAGTCCTCGACGGCATCGGCATCCCATTAGGCGTGGAGTCCCGATATGCCTATCCGAAACCGTCCAGCAGGCCTTTTAGAAAGGGCGATGTGGTGGTCATCGGCACCGATGGTATCTGGGAGGCGGCAAACGCCGACGGTGTCCTATTCGGCAAAGATCGATTCGAGGACATAGTGCGCAGGAACCTCAAAGAGCCGGCGGCCGGCATCTGCCGGGCGGTGATCGAGGCCGTGGCGGTGTTTCAGAGGGACACACGTCAGGAGGACGACATTTCTCTGGCAGTCGTCAAGGTCGTCGAATAATGGGGTTTCGGCGGTCAGGGCGCCTTCAGCTTGCCTTTGAACCAGCTTTCCTCATGGGCATCGAACCAGTACCACCTCTTCTTGGTCCACAGGAAAGTGGCCTCCGCTCGATCGTCCCTGACAACGCCTTTCCACTCGATCACCCCATGGTCGGGGCTGACCACCACCGATTCGAAATGGATGCCGTCGGTCTTTTGAACCGCCGTGTAAGGGGCGGTTTCGAAGCCATACTTGACGCAGGAGGTCGAGAGGAAGAGACCGTCCCGGAAGATGATCTGGTCTTCCCCATCCGCCTCGCCACCCTTCGGACCGGCGTATCCGATGAAAACCATACCCTCCAAAGGTTGCGGGCGGCCCTCATCAGAAGCGGCGGGCACGACGCGATCGAACGGCAGGAGACCCACTATGACCGCCAGACAAAAAACCGATGATAAGAATTTCTTCATTGCAACCTCCGCCACCGATTAAGACGAAAACGCCCACGGCAATGAGGGCAGTCTATCACCCGATGCCCTTGTTTTCTGTGGCATGAGATCGCAAAGAACAAATGCCACTATAAACAGGGCTGGGATATCACCCAGCAGGTTTGCCCTTTCAGTCTCATCAGCGAGGGCTTTAACCACCAGAAACCCACTACGGCCAATACTCGACCGAATCCTGAACCCTGCGGTGCTTGCAGTCACCACGGGGGCTTTCGCTGACCGTATACTCCCCAAACGTCGCGTAACTGACTAAAATCATTTGCTGGTAGTTGGTTTGCCGCTACGTCCAGCCCCGACCCGAAGGCCGTACCCACACCATCATCAGGTCAATGCCCCCGATGAAAACGACCCCAAAGGCAATGAGAGCCGTTTTGAGAACCCTGATATTCCCTCCCCCGTGGGAGTCTCTTCATTTGCTATTGGACCTATGCACAGGCTAATGGAGCCCCTTAGATTGTCAAGGTGTCACAGTGTATCGATACCCGCCTGGGGAGACCTCGAAACGGAAAAATTCATTGGCCGTATGCACTTATTCGACGAACGTCTAATCGTTAGCAAACAAAACGAAGATAAATGAATCATTTCGGCTTTCCCTTGGAAGAAACCGGCGGGCTCTGCTCGGTCGGGGGAGCCCACACACCCGAAATAAAGCCACGCCCATGGCTGGCTATTCCACGACCGAGGATCCATACCAGACACCCATCGGCCGGTTGACCGAATCATGCGACAGCGTCCCTCCGGAGTTGCGCGTCCGGAAGGTCAAGCGCCTGGCAGAGGCGAGGGGGCCCATGGCCGCCATGGCGGTCACGGATGGAGACATCCCCATAGGACTCGTCATGAGCATCCATCTGGACCGCATCCTCAGCCACCGTTACGGGGTGTCCCTCTTTGAAAATCGTGCTATTCGGGACATCATGGATGCCTCTCCCCTCATCGTCGAGGACGATGCCGCCCTGGAGGAAGTGGCCGATCTTGCCATGAGGCGGGACCGGCGAAAAATTTATGACCACGTGCTTATCACCAGCAAGGGGCGCCTGACCGGAATGGTTTCGGTTCAAACCCTGCTGCTGAGCCTGGTGGAAAGCGAGAAAGAGCGGACCATCGAGTTGGTCACAGCCAACCGAATGCTCCAGGAGGAAATCGGGGAGAGAAAATCCGTCGAGCAGCAACTGGTCCAATAGGAACGAATCGTTGCGGCATCGAAAGACCACATGGCGTTGATGGATCGGAGCTACCGCATTTTAGCCGTCAACGACGCCTGCCTGAAGCTCTTCAAGCAGCGCCGAAGCGAGGTGATCGGGCAGACATTGCCCTCGCTGCTGGGACAGAACGTATTCGATCGAAAGATGAAGCCCCGGATCGATCGGTGCCTTGAAGGGGAATCCTCTCGATTTCAAAGCCATAACCATTTCTCCCAAGACCGTATCCGCTACCTGGATTCCGCCCTCTATCCCTGCATCAAAACAATGGCCATATCTCCGGCGTGGTGATGAACGCCCGGGACATTACCGACCTCAAAGAGATGGAGGCCGCCCTCAAGCAATCCCAGAAGATGGAGGCCTTGGGCACTCTTGCCGGCGGCATCGCCCACGACTTCAACAACATCCTGGCCGCGATTTCCGACTTCTCCGAGCTGGCCCTTATGGAACTGCCTTCGGATTCCAGAGCGTCCGACTCCCTGAACCAGATTCTGAAGGCCACTTCCCGGGCCAAGGAACTGGTCCGCCAGATCCTGTCCTTCAGCAGAAAAATGGACCAGGAACGAACCTGTGGTCGACTTTGGGGACATCGTGGAAGAGACCCATCAGGTGCTTCGGGCATCCCTGCCCGCCACCATCAGCATCGAGGTCAGGCAAGAAGCAGATACCACTGCCATCTTGGCCGACCGCACCCAGATGCATCAGGTCCTGATGAACACCTGCACCAACGCCGCCGTCGCCATGGAAGAAGACGGGGGTATCATCTCCCTGACCCTTAGGAACATTTCCCTGCCCTGCGACCACCACCCATCCATTCAACACCTCAAACCCGGCCGGTACCTGGAATGTGAGATCCGGGACCAGGGCAAGGGTATACCCTTCGACATCATCGACCGTATCTTTGATCCTTTTTTCACCACCAAGCCCCAGGGCAAGGGCACCGGTATGGGGCTGGCGGTGGTCGATAGCATTGTGAAAACCGTTAACGGGGCGGTCGCAGTGGCCAGCAAACCCCTTGCCGGAAGCACATTCCGCCTGTTTCTTCCTTTGGCGGAACCGCCGCCCATGGAATCATCGGCGGCAGCGGCAGCGCCATTGGAGGTTCTTCACGGCAACGGCAACATCATGCTTGTTGACGACGAGGAGGATCTGATCCGCATCGGCACACAGATGCTGGAACGCTTGGGGTACAGGGTCAGGGCGTTCAGCGATCCCGCTAAGGCCATCGACGGGTTTTCAGGGGAACCGGACTGGTGCGATCTGGCCATCACGGATGGGGCCATGCCCGGAATGAAGGGGGATCGCCTCACCCGGAAACTCAAGGAAATCCGCCCCTCCCTTCCGGTCATCCTGTGCAGCGGCTACGCCAGCCCTTCCGACCTGGCCGTGGGAGACTTCCGACAGCTGGGGTTTGAGCGGTTTATCATGAAGCCCTTTTCCCTCAGCATTCTGTCGAAGACCATCAGCGAGGTCCTGGTTGATCGGCACCCGAAGGGCCGGTTCGCTGCCCGGGCCTGACCCGATGCCGCGGTAGGCACCCGATCGGCGGCGACCCCGCCGACCCCTTCCTCGGAAATCCAGCCACTCAGGCCCATTTCCATACATTTGTAACCATGTCATTCTGTTAATGAAAATTTCATTGTCCCCTAACGATCTCCTAACCGCGCTGGACGAGATATCACCTGTTTCAATGTCTGCATGGATCGACCATTGAATCGACAATATACATCGGAAAGGTGGATTGATTGTTATGGGATACTACGTTCACAGCGTCCCCGGGAGAATCCGGGTAAGAATTCCAGAAATCAGACATCAGACCCATCTATGCAGGGAAATAACGGAGGAAATTCTGAATCACAGAGGCGTCCACGCAGTGGGCGCAAATCCGGTGACGGGAAGCGTCAAGATTCAGTACGATCCGTCAGTGGTCGACGAACAGCATTTTTTAAACCTGCTGGAGTATTG
>JASFIA010000210.1:0-5469 GCA_050122915.1 Desulfobacterales bacterium
CCGTGAGCAAGATGGCGGCCACGGAGTTCTCGAGTACTGGCGGCAGGGTTTCCAGTAGGGTCCGGGCCCTGTCGAAGTCTTCGCGGCTCCAGTAGAGGTCACAGAGAAGCTCATAGGCGGGCAGGGCATCGGGGTGCCGGGCGACGACGGATTCGAGAAGAGCTTCGGCCTCATTGCCGTTTCCCATGTGCACAAGCGCGGTGGCGAGTTCGAGGGCGATATAGCTGCCGGGTTCGGGGTGATCGGCCATGGCTCGGGCAAGCCACTTCGCTGCCCCATGGAAATCACCCGCGTTCAAGGCCAGGTAGCCGGTCATGAAATCGTCGCCGTAGGCCAGGTAGAGGTCCCGTACAGCCGGTGGAAGGGTCTGGCAGAGGGCGAAAAAGGTTTCTTCCGCCGATGCATCCGCCACCAAGATGCCATTCCGCTCAAAGGCGTGCTCGAAGCTTCCGGAATCGAGGCGATCAGGGGAGGAATCCGTTTCCTCATCCTGGCAGAGCTGATCCAACTGGCGTTTCAGCTGCCGGCGGAAGGGGTCGTCGCCGCTCATTTCCATGGCCAGGAGCAGATATTCCCGGGCCTCCCTGGTGTAGCCGCCCTCCAGGTAGCGATCGGCGGTGGATCGATGCTCTCTGGCCAGGGCCTCCCGGGACAGGGAGTGCTTCTCCTCTATCACCTCCCTAAGGCCACGCTCTTCGGGACGAGGGCGTCGGTCCAACCGTGTGAGAGCCCGCTCATAGGCCAGGGCGGCCTCTCCCCACCGCTTGGCTGCAAATAAGGCATCTCCTCTGGCTTTCAGCTTTTCGGGGGACGGCCCTGAGAACAGGTTGAGAAAAGTCATGGCGACGATCTCCTGGCACGGTTCGGCCGATGGGTCGCGGAAAGGGGCGACGCCTCGCCTCCGGTGAGCCGTTTATGGATGGCGATGGTCGGCCTGCAGCTCGCGACCGAAACCCTCCTATCCACTGCAGCCCGGGCCGCCGCCCCGGTTGAGTCTGACCGGGGGACGTCTTATCTTTATTCATTGGGGTTTTCGACCAGGCGGCTTCCGGCATCTATACCAGGAACCGTTTACCCAATTCAATCGATCCCGGCTTCGTGGATTCGAACCGTTTAGGGAGGGCCGCACCGGACCTCTCCCCGGAAGGGCAATGGATGAACCCTATCACCATGGAGGAAATCATGACAGCCTTTAAGGAGATTCTCTTTCCGGTAGACTTGTCGGAAATGTCACCCCGTCTGGTCCCGTCCGTGAAAAATGTGGTGGATGCCTTCAAGGGAAATCTGCACCTGCTGTTTGCCGCCCGGGTGATGGGCCAGTACACGGGGTTCTATGTGTCCGCTGCAGCCGTGGCGAGTTTCGAGCAGGGCATCCTCGAGGGGGCTCAAAGAAAATTGAAGGAGTTCCGGGAAGCCCATTTCCCGGCCGAACAGCGGATTGTGATGGCGGTCAAATCCGGCGATCCGTCGGAGGAAGTCCTTGCCTACATAACCGAGAACCGGATCGACTTGGTCGTCATGGGAACCCACGGCAGACGAGGCTTTGACCGACTCCTTTTCGGCTCGGTGGCCGAGCGGGTCGTGAAGTTGTCGCCGGTTCCGGTCATGACCATCAACCCCATGGGGATCCAGGCCGTTTCATGAGCCGCCCTTCCCGGTTTCACAATGCGTTTGAAGGATTGGGGCCGGGGATATCCCTCAGGGGGCGTTTGACGGGCTTTACGGAACGGATTTAAGCTCTATTCTGTATAGCGTCGGCACGGTGTCCGGGCTAACCTGCTGTTTCGATGATGGCCCTCACCGGCCGGCCTTCAGCGGTGCTCTCGGATTACCGGACACCATGGCTTTGGTTGGCAGTATCCAAGAATAGGAGGCAAATCATGTCGACGACTCATCAGATCGAGGTGTTTTTCCACAATCTGTGGGGAAGTGATATCTATGATGTCAAGGTGGAGTTCAGTACTTCAAAAGCCCATGTCGGAAGCCACTCCTACTCCACCGAGTGCGTAACTGCCGGGGGGAAGTGGGGCCCCCTTGTCCGACACTACGAAACCGGACCCCATGCCGCGGAGTTTGATTACTGGTATGTTGAATTTTCAACGTCCAAAGACCCTTCCGGGATGTATTCAGGCAGTAATAAATTTGCCTGCGTCATCGACAGCGAGGTGCCGCCATCGGGCCATATCGACCTGTGGGTCAGCGGAAAAGATCAGGCGTTTTACACCGGCTATCCGGATGCCTCCGGGATGCGGCCCGGTGTCAGCGGCTATTCGGGCAGTCCGAGGGAAAATCCAGGCGGCGACTACACCTGTTACAGCAAGCTGGTTCACACCGACGCGCCAGTGGATGAAAAGGACTGTGCCCCATCCTGAGGAATCCCTCTATCGGCGCTGCGGCGATTGCGGGGGGCGAGCACACTCTCCCACGCCGGTGTCGGGATGGATGCCGCCCGACCCTTTTGAGCCATCTTCCTTCTGAGACACAAGAGCGCCGATGCCTTTGCCTTGGAAAACCATAGACCGGGTTTCGACCGAAGAAGGTCTCCTGGAGCTGCGACAGCGGGGTGAAGGGGATTTTCTGATGACGATCGGGGGGCGGGTGCTCATGAACAGCATGGCCCATCGATCCGAAATCGCACTGGGTCGCCTTGCGTGCAGCGCTATCCGGAGTCGGTCCCGGCCGAGTGTGCTGTTGGGCGGACTCGGAATGGGGTATACCCTCAGAGCGGTCCTCGATGGCCTGCCGGCATCCGGATCGGTGGTGGTGGCGGAACTTAATCCCATCGTGATCGACTGGTGCAAGGGCCCTTTGTCGATACTCACCGCCAATGCCACGGGGGATTCACGGGTTACACTGGTCCCGGGGGACGTGTCCCCCGTTATCGAGCGGTATGCCGTCGACCCAGGGCTTGGGAAACTGGATGCGGTCGTTCTGGATCTTTACAGCGGCCCCAGCGGCGGTGATCACAAGCGCGACCACCCGCTCTATGGAAGCGTCGCCATCGACAGGGTTCGCCGGGCCCTGAAAGCCGGCGGGGTGTTCGCGGTCTGGGGCGAGGACAGGGACGATGGTTTCCACAGGCGTTTGACGAGGGGAGGGTTCTCGGTGAGCGGCGGCAAACTATCAGGTGGCGGGCCCCGCCATGCGGTTTATCTGGGAAAGAAGATCCCAGCCTCCGGCCGCGGGCCTGGGACGGCCATCACTTCCCGGGCGATTCGAAAGGGCCGGTGATCGCCATGCTGTTCTGCCCCCTGGCGATCGGTCATGTGAAAACCGACCTCGCTGAGGTGCCGCGCCACTGGACCGTTTCCGATGCGGATGGAATCCTTGAAATCCTGCCGGAGTATGAAGCGGGTCTGGCGGGTATCGAGGTCGGCAGCCGCATCGTGGTGCTGTTTCATTTTCATTTGAGCGGCCCATTCACCCAGGATCGCCTCACTCAGGAAACCCCTCACGGGCGGGAGATCAAGGGCGTATTCAGCATATGTTCCCCCTTGCGTCCGAATCCGATCGGGCTTTCGGTGCTTTCCGTCCTTGGTGTTGAGGGACGCCGGATCCACGTCCGGGGGCTTGACATGGTCGACGGAACCCCGATTCTGGACATCAAGCCCCATGCCGGCGCCGATGCGCCGGAGGGGCACGATTGACACTGCCTGGGATGGTGTTCAATGGCCCGGATATCGTGAGCGCTACCGGCTGCTAGCCCGCGGGTTTTCGGGAGTGGGAAGCCGGATCGGCGCCGTGGCGCAAGGCCAGTTTCTCGAACATCCGGGCGAGGCCTGCTCCCAGACTGAACAAGGAACCGATGTCCAGATTTTCGGGGGCGGTCTCATCAAAAAAGAGATTGAGGGTCGATGGCATGCCTTCGTCAGGCTTCCAGTAGCAGACCATGATGGGCAATTTTGGCAGGGGGTGGAGCACAACCGAAATGTCCGACGCGAACTGCTCCTCCACCTGCTCGGCGGCAAAAAGGTGAATCATGTCGTCAAACAGGTCCGGGTACCGATCGGCCACATGCTTCATGGCCTCCTCGCAGCGCTTCCGGAACAGGGGATAGCGGTCCATGCCGCCCCGCAGTTCCCGGAAGGACATCCAGCGGCCCCTCGGCCGCCGACCGCTTCCTTCGAGAACATAGGAGTAAAAGGGAGCCGCCATCCACGGGTTCACATGGATATCCGTGTATAGGACTCCCTGCGAATCGACGGAAACGTCCTTGCCGAGCACCTTGATGGTGAGCCGGTCTTTTGAGAGAATGCCCCCCGACCTCGAGGCGGCTTCGGCCATATCGAGCGTTGCCATTCTCTGCCTGAGAGCCGCCAAGAAACCGTCGAGGTCTTCCTCGATCTCCGGCAAATCCCCGGGCGATCCGGAATAGTGATCCACGACCTCCCGGCTCAAACGGGGGCATTGGCCCAAATCGGCCTCGCCCTTGAAAACGGCGCCCGCGAAGGCCAAGCAGGTTTTCTTCCCGCATTCACGGCAGTTGGATTTGTCGAGCAGATGAAAAATCTCCATGGCGTTTTTGGGCTGTGGCATACCTTGCCTCCCGGATATCGGCGTGTTTCGCTGGGGTGACCGTTGACTCGTGCATCACCTAACCGGGAGCCCCGTTGATGTCAACCCGGTTGAAGGCCGTTTTCATCCCGTCCCCGGAAAAGAGCGACCAGCGGTTCCTCCGCCGCTGCCTGTGGCGCATATCAGATGGGACACTAGTCACGGGATAAGGCGGTGCCACCGGTAGCGGACACGAAAATGAGATCGGCGTCACGATACGCCTATCGACGAAGGATGCGGATCCACCGCCAAACGTTCAATAGTCCGGCCAGGGCGCTGGCCACATAGGTAAGGCTGCAGGCGAGGAGAATTCGCCTGGCCCCGGGGATGTCTTCGGGAGGAATGTATTCTCCGGTGGACAAGATGGGGAGAGCCCGCCCGAAACTGGCGTCGAACTCCGTGGGAAGGGTGAACAGGTGGATGACGAGCGGGATGCACAGGGTCGCAAGGCCACCGAGAAACATCAACAGCCCCGCAGCCGGTACCCGTGTGATCATGGCCACCACCGGCACCGCCACCATGACGCCGGCGCCGATTCTTTCGAGTCTTGATCCCACGACGATCCATCGGGTTCGTGACCGGAACGGGGGATAACCGGTGTGGTCCTGTATCGCATGGCCCACCTCATGGGCAGCGACCACGACGGCCGTCAGGGTGTTCCGGCCGCAGCGCTCCGGGGATAACCGAATGGCCTTGGCCTGGGGATCGTAGTGGTCTCCAAGGGAGGTCGTTTCGACCCGGACATCGGGTATCCCCGATCGATCCAAGAGCCGGCGCGCCAGTTCCATGCCGTTGCCAGAAAAATATTCCCTGCGGCCATAGTGGTTCAACACAGCTTTGGCCCAAAGGTGGGGGCCGTAGAGGGCGATGGCAGCCAGGATTAGAAGTCCAACGATGATCACGATATCCATTCCT
>JASFIA010000211.1:0-5461 GCA_050122915.1 Desulfobacterales bacterium
CAGGTCGAGGAAAGATGTCTGGATTATATCGTGTTTTTCATATCCGTAGACGGCGGTGACGCTGTCGTTGCAATCGATGATTTCAAGGGTTTCCGCATCCAGGACGAAAATCGGGTTGGGTATGTTGTTGAAAATGGCCTGGTATTTTTTCTCGAACTGCTGGAGTTGATCTTCCAGGGACCTTAACTGTGTAAGGTCAAGGTTCATCTCCATGGCAGCCACGATTTCTCCTTTGGCGTTTTTCATAGGTGACGCCGCGGCCAGCCAGTGCAGCGGGTTTCCGTTCGGATCGACGCCGGACTCCTCCCCGAATTGTGAAATGCCCTCTTTAAATACCCTTTCAACCGGACAGTTTTCGCACTTCTCATCCCGCCCTTTGTAGGCTTGATAGCAGTAGTCGCCCTTGGAAGGGTGGAATTTCTCCGCAAACCGCTGATTGTAGTTGAGCAGGCGGAATTCTCGGTCCTGCAAGGTGATTTCACAGGGGACCATTTCAAAAAGGGTTTGGTATTCGTTCTTCTGCTGGCGCAACTCGGCCTGGTGCCTCGCGATTTCCCGGGTCATCCGGTTGAAAGCTACGGCCAGTTGTCCGATCTCGTCGTCGCCGTGGATTGGAACCTCGCTGCCGTAGTCGCCCCTGGCAAGCCGCCGGGTCTCGCCGATCAGCCGCCGGATGGGTCGATTGACGAACCGGAGCATGAGCACCAAGATGGTCGTGGACGAGATCAGGAACATCACCAGGGCCAGCGTAATGATGCCCCTCTCGAAAACCAGGATCTCCTGGTCAGTCTTTTCAAGGGACAGAACGACATCCAGCGCCCCCAGCACCTTCCTGTCCGCAGAGTGCACGTGGCAAACATCGTCCGCACAGCCGGGCTCGTTTAAAATAGGAGTGATGATCCCCATTCGCCGCATCCCCTCCTTGACAGAGAAGATGCGCGTCAGCTTCTCGGATGCCAACTCGTGGACCGGTGGATCGAACTTATGGCAGACAAAACAGGCTTCAGCCTTGATGTTCGTGGTTTGGTTGACCTCCGAGATACGATTGGAGAACTTGATCTGCCCTGCCTTGTTGTAGATGCGAATTGTTTTGATCTCCTTCTGCCGGGCGATGTTGTTGATGATTTCGTTGATGTCGTCCCGAGAGTTGTCCATCATGGCGAAGTGAGTGCCAAGCTTGATGGTGTTGCCCAGCCGCACCGCCTCGTCCAGTTTGTGCTGCATCAGATTCTTCTGCTGGAAATCAATATTGAAGTAGGCCCAAACGCCGACGGTGATCATCAGGGTCAGTCCCACCCCGACGATGAGTTTGGAAACCAAGCTGTGGCGCATCAACCGGGACGGCATTAGAACTTCTCCTTCATCCGCCAACGAACGGGGCTCAACTCGGCTTCTACCGCCCCCCGGATGGTTTGGACCATCATCGAAAGATCTTCAGGGCCTGAAAAATGTCCGACGGTATACCTGTAAAATAAGCACGTCCTTTCCGACCTTCACGAGCCCCTATTAAAGCCCCACCTCCGCGAGCTCAGGCCCCAGGTACACTCGTTCGTTCTCCCCTAAAATCCCCATAGACAGACAGATCAGGGTCCACAGATGCACGGTGTGATAGGGCGCCTCGAAGTGTTCGGCCAGATCGTGAATCTGTGCATGACAGTTGTGACAGGCCGCGATGCAATAATCCGCGCCGGTGGCCAGGATCTGGTCAAGCTTCAGACGGCCGTATTCCCGACGCGCTTCGTTGTAACCTGACTGCAGGAAGCCGCCGCCGCCCCCACAGCAGTAATTGTTGGATTTGTTGGGGTACATGTCGACGAAGTTTTCTTCCCCCACAACGGATTTGACGACGAAACGCAGGTCATTCGCCACGGGGTCGCCGTAACTTTTGCGAACAATCTGACAGGGGTCCTGCGCCGTGAATTTGATTTTCAAATCCTTGTTCCAGTCGCTGCTGACTTTGAGCTTGCCTTCCCGAATCCACCGCGCGTAATATTGGTATATGCTGGCGATTTCGAGATCCGTGGCGATGTTGAATTTCTGCAGTCCGCACCGGACCGCATAAGTCACGTGGCCTCATTCGGTGTTGAGATAGACCTTGCATCCTAGATCGTGGGCATGCCCGACGCTGGCCGCCACCGTTCGTTTCCAATTGTCGTCGTCGGCCAGGAACATGCAGTAGTTTTCGCCGCCCCACCCCTTGCTGCCATAAGTCCAGTCCACTCCCGCATGATGCAGGATCTTCCAGAGAGGCACCATCTCCTCCGGCTCTGTGACGGGTTCCCGAGAATTCTGGTTCAGGAAGAAGTGGGCGCCCTGCTTGTCGATGGGCGCCTGCAGGTCATCAAAACCCGGCTGGCTTTCACGAACTTCCTCCAGAACGTCTTCAACGACAAACTGGAAATCCTCCGGCGAGGCCCCCATAGCGCTGCAGCTCTCGTTGCGAAGGGCCATGTCGCAGGATCCCAGGATGCCCTTGGGGCGTTCCTCCCGAGGCCACATGGACCGAGCCTGGTAGACTAAAGCAGGGATATCGATCTGCATTGGGCAGACGTAAATACAGCGCTGACACATGCTGCACATCCAGACCCAGGGCGTTTGTTGTATTTCCGTGTCCAGCCCCAGGGCGGCCATCCGCAGAAACTTTCGCGGATCCATGCCCTCCAGCCCTGTGGCCGGACAGCCTGAGGCGCAGGCACCGCAGGTCAGGCAAAGGTCGAGGTTGCCCCCCCCCTCGGGGAGAAGCTCCCGCACCTTTTCCATCAGCGGGCTTTGCTGCTCGGTATCAAGCCTAATCACCGCTTCGCCCATGGCACGCTCCTTTTGTCGGTCCATTAACACCGGAAGCCGGACGGCCAATCTACATGCCGACCGCCGTCTTCATTTTCTGCCGGAACCCCCGTGTGATCGCCAGGTTCAGAGGCACTCCCAGTTCCTTGCCGGACAGTCCGATGGCCATCCCCAGTAACTGGGGAAGATAGAGAATGGTGATTCTCAGGTCTTCGCCGTAGCGGGAGGCGATCTTGTCTTGGTAGGCTTCCAGGTTCATTTGACACATAGGGCAGACCGTCACCACCGCATCGGCCCCTCGGGCAGCCCTCAAAATCCGGTACACCCGTTCCAAGGCCACGGGCATCTTGGTGTTCATGTGGGACGCCCCGCAGCACCTCCCGCCCTCCGCCCAGGGGTGCACCGACGCCCCCGTTGCCTGAATGAGAGGCTCCATCGATGTGGGGGCTTCTGGGTCGTCAAAGACCGGATAGGGCCTCAGACATTGGCACCCGTAGTAGGGGGCAATGGCAAAACCGGAAAAATCCCGTGCCACCCGGTCATGGATGGCGTCCGCACCGACATCCCGGGACAACACGTCGAGCAGGTGCCGGGATCGGGCCTTGCCTTCGAGGTGAAGACCGGTCTCGGCTAAGAGGGTGTTTACCGCTTCAAGCCGTTTCGAATCGTCGTAAACCTCTTTTTCAACCCGTTTGAGGTTAAGGTAACAGGCGCTGCAGGGCACCAGCACCGCCTGATCTGGGTCCATTGCTTCGGCAATGGCGAGGTTGACGGCCGGCAGTGCGTCAGTCAGCAGGCGACTGGTGGCCGACGCCGCACTGGCCCCGCAGCAGGTCCACTCTTTGAGCTCGGTGATGTGGGCGCCCAATGCGGTCATAAGGACTGCGGTGGCCGTGTTGTACTCCCTTGCGGTGCCCTCGAGTGAACAGCCTGGATAATAAAGGTAGTTCATTGCCGCTCCTCCATGGTTTCGGCTTTTCGGAACAAGGGTTCCAGGGACCGGCGGCTTCCGGTGCCCAGCAGCCCATGGTGTCCCAGCTTCCCCTTACCCATCAGCCTCATGCCCATGGGCGTGTACCGAAGGGGCAGCAGGGGGCTTCGAAACATCAAGGACCGGAAATAGGCTGAAATAAAACCCATTTCATGGACCCGTCCGTGGCGGCGAACACTGTTCATAAAGCATTGGTAAAACGCCGTGCTCTCCTTGTGTTCCGTCATAGCCTCCCTTGCGGCAATCTGCTTGAGGTCCGACATAGCATCGGTGAGGGGCAGACCCCGGGGACACCTCAGGGAACAGGTGTAGCAGGCGGAGCAAAGCATGAAGGTATGGCTGCGGAAGATCGTATCGGTCTCGTCCATCAACACCAGCCGCCAGAGATGCCGGGGCGTCAGATCCATGGCGAAAGCATTGGGACAGGAAGCGGTGCAGGTGCCGCACTGAATGCAGGATTTGATTTTGTCCTGGATCGCCTGCAGTGTATCCGGCGCGGAGGACGCGTGGGCATCCTGCCGGTCTTGGATCGCAACCGTGGGGGTCATGGGAACTCCTTTTAAGTAGACGTTCAGGCGGTTATCAGTTGCCTTTGAATTTGATCCGTCTTCCTCACGCCTTCTAGTTGAGGGCGGCGTCGATGACGTCCATCACCTGCCCCGCATCGAAGCCCTCGATATAAGCGGCGTCGTTGGGGCAGACGGCTGCACAGGCCCCGCATCCCTGGCACATGGCCGGGTTGACCACGATGCGTTCGTTTTCCGGATCCAGGCTGCGCGCAGAATAAGGACAGGTCTCGATGCAGCGTTCGCACAGTGAACAGAGGCTCTCATGGATGCGGGCCACAATCGTCCCGGACGGCAGGCGCTCCCGGCCGATGATGCGCAAAGCCCGCTCCGCAGCCGCTTCCGCGGTGGCGATGGATTCGCTCACATTGCGCGGAGAGTGGCAGATGCCGCAGGCGAAAACGCCTTCCTTTAGGGCATCCACCGGCCGCCACTTGGATTCGGCTTCCTGGAAAAAAGCATCCTGGTCTGTATCGACGCCGTACGTTTCGGCCAACTCCCGGGGCAGCTCAGGTACGATGCCCGTGGCCAAAACCACCAGATCGGTGGTCATTTCAACGGGGCGGCCGATGATCGGCTCATAGCCGGAAACCGTAACCCGGTCTCCGTCTGCGGTGTCGACCGAAACGGTCGGCTTGCGGTCGACCTTGTAGGGTATGAAAAGGATCCCGGATTTTCGGGCCTGGGTATAGAAGGTCTCGTAAAACCCGTAGCTCATCATATCCCGGTAGAAAACAACGATGCGCAGGGCCGGATTGGAATCCTTCAGGGCCAGGGCGTGCTTGAGTGACGTGCTACAGCAGACCCGGCTGCAGTAATTGCGGGGCTCCTCTCGAGAGTCGACGCATTGGATCATGGTCACCGTTTTCAATTGCGCGGGGTCCAGGGTTCCGTCGTGGAGCTGTGCCTCGAGGGTCTGCTGGGTGATAATGCGGGGGCTGATGCCGTATCCGTAGGCCGTGGTGGCCGCCTCGCGACCGCCGGTGGCCAGGATAGTGACGCCGTGGTCTACCTGAACGGCCTTTCCGTCAACGTCTTCCAGGGTGCTGTAAAAGGCTCCTGCCTGCCCAAAGGCCGCGATGACCCGGGTGTTGAGATGAACATTGATCTGCGGATG
>JASFIA010000212.1:0-5448 GCA_050122915.1 Desulfobacterales bacterium
GGCGGCCTCACAACGGCGCCCCGTTCGATTTGCTGCGTCGGCAGATGCAGGGCTACCGCCCGGCGGACATCCCCGGCCTTCCGAGATTTTGGGGCGGGATGGTCGGTTACCTTGCCTATGAGTCCGTTGCGTTCATCGAAGCCATTCCCCACAACTGGCCCTCGGAGAAGCCCCTGGCCCACTTTGTGGTGCCGGACGCCCTCATTGTGTTCGACAATGTCCGTCATACCCTGATGGCCATCGCCATAGCCTTTGCTAATGACGGCGTCTCCGTGGACGATCTCTACAAAACCACCGTTCGGCGCCTGGATCAGATGATCAGGATGATCGAATCTCCAGGTCATTATCACGAGCAACCCGGCGCACCCTTCGAGGCCACCCTCCAACCCGTTCATTCTCCCGACATATTCAGAGAATCGGTCAAACGGGTGAAACAGCATATTTATGAAGGGGACGTCATTCAGGCGGTGATTTCCCAGTCGTTCGCCTGCGACGTCCAGCCGGATCTGTGGTCCCTCTATCGCGCCCAGCGGTACATCAACCCATCCCCTTATCTATTCCTGTTGCATTTGGGGGAAATGGCGCTGGTGGGATCCTCCCCGGAAACCATGGTGCGCCTTGAAAATGGAACGGCCACCTTGCGACCCATTGCCGGCACTCGCCCCCGGGGAGAAAACGAGCAGGAAGACCGTCGGCTCGCCAGCGAATTGCTGGCTGACGAAAAAGAAAAGGCCGAACACCTCATGCTGGTGGATTTGGGCAGAAACGATCTGGGGCGGGTGGCCGAAATCGGAACCGTCCAGGTCACCGATCTCATGGTGGTGGAGAGATATTCCCATGTGATGCACCTGGTCTCCAACATCAACTGCGATTTGCGGGGGGATTGCGATGCCTGGGATCTTCTCAACGCCACCTTCCCCGCCGGCACCCTGTCCGGTGCCCCGAAGGTCAGGGCCATGGAAATTATCGCCGAGTTGGAGTCCGAGCCCAGAGGACCCTACGGCGGAGCCGTCGGCTACATCGCCTTCAACGGAAACATGGACATGGCCATTACCATTCGAACCGCCTGCGCCGAAAACGGTTCTCTCACCGTCCGGGCCGGTGCCGGCATCGTCGCCGATTCCGACCCGTATACCGAAGAAATGGAAACCGTCAACAAAGCCCGGGCCATCGAACGGGCGCTTCAACTGCTTCACAGCCCTGGAAAGGCGACCCCATGATCCTGATGATCGACAACTTTGATTCGTTCACTTACAATCTCGTTCAGTATTTTTTCCAACTGGGGGCGGAAGTCCGAGTGGTCCGAAACCATCAGTTGGGAATCGCCGATGTCGAATCCATGGCCCCCGACGGCATCGTCATCTCTCCAGGCCCTGGCCGACCCGAAGACGCCGGCATTTCCATGGAGGCGGTCCGGCACTTTTCCGGAAGAGTGCCGATCCTGGGCGTCTGTCTGGGGCATCAGGCCATCGCCGCCGTTTTCGGTGCCAGAATTATCCACGCCCAGCGTCTGATGCATGGCAAGGTATCCACCATCACCTCCGACGGAGAGAGCCTATACACCGGTATCGCCAGCCCATTCAAGGCCATGCGGTACCATTCCCTTGCCGTGGACCGGGAGACCTTGCCGGCCTGTCTGGCCATTAGCTCTGAAGCCGAAGATGGCGAAATTATGGGGCTTCGCCACCGAGAACACCCCACCGAAGGTTTTCAGTTCCACCCCGAATCCATCATGACCGCCGTTGGGAAACGGCTCCTTCGAAACTACCTGAAGATGGTCAAGGAATACGCCGGAAACCCCGTGTAGACACAAGAGAGGAGAAGCGAATGTTCAAAGAAACCCTCAGCCGGATCATCAACCGTCAAGATCTCGACGAGCAGCAGATGGCCGACACCATCAGCGACATCTTCTCAGGGGAAATCACCGATGCCCAGATCGGCGCTTTCATGGCGGCCCTCGCTACGAAGGGGGAAACCTTCGAGGAACTGGCCGGAGCCGCCCGGGCCATGCGTCGAAAGGCTCATCGAATCCAAACCTCCTCCGCCACGGTCGTGGATACCTGCGGGACGGGCGGCGACGGCGCCAGCACCTTCAACATCTCCACCACCACGGCTTTCGTCGTGGCCGGGTGCGGGGTCACGGTAGCCAAGCACGGCAACCGCTCGGTCTCCAGCCAATGCGGCAGCGCCGATGTCCTGGAGGCCCTCGGACTTCGCTTGGATGTGGACCCGGAAATCGTCGAAGAGGCGGTGGAGAGCATCGGCATTGGCTTTCTGTTTGCCCCCCTCTACCACAGCGCCATGAGGTTTGCCGCCACCGCCCGGAAAGAGGTGGGACTCCGCAGCATCTTCAACATGCTTGGCCCCCTGACCAATCCGGCCGGCGCCAACTGCCAGTTGATCGGTGTATACGCCCCCGAGTTGACGGAAATGTTTGCGGAGACCCTGCGGCTATTGGGATCGCGCCGGGCGTTTGTGGTTCACGGCCACGACGGATTGGACGAAATATCCGTCTGCGCGCCCACAAGGATATCGGAGCTCAACGATCATCAGATCCGAACCTACGACCTCGACCCCGAGGTGTATTTCGGACGCCTGGCCTCACCCGAAGCCCTTGCAGGGGGGGATCCCAAAACCAATGCCGACATCATAAAAAAGCTTTTGGCGGGAGTCACTTCCGGAGATGCCAGAAATGTGGTCCTGCTCAATGCGGCGGCCGCTCTGGTTGCGGCCGGCAAGGCCGAAGACTTCGGTGGTGGTATCCAAATGGCCCAAACCGCCATCGACTCCGGGGAAGCCCTGAAAAAACTGGATGCCCTCATTTCATTTGTGGGGGATGCCGCCGGACCGGCCAGTTGAGAGGGGATGGGGATACCATGGACATATTAACCCAGATTGTCGATACCAAACGGGAAGAGGTTCGGTCGGCTGCCGGCCAAGTCCCCCTCGCCGATCTCAAGATGCGGTGCCGCGACCTGCCCCGACCCCGCCCTTTTATCGATGCGCTGGCTCAGCCGGGGCCGTCCGGGGTCAATATCATCGCGGAAATCAAAAGAAAATCCCCTTCGAAAGGCCCTCTCAATCTGAGTCTTGACCCCGGGGAGTATGCGGCTGAATATGCGATAGGAGGGGCCCGCGCCCTCTCGGTGCTAACGGATCACCTCTACTTCGGGGGGTCCGGCAACGATCTTCGCACCGCCAGGGCGGCCGTCAACCTGCCGGTGCTTCGGAAGGATTTTATCATTTCGGAGTATCAGATCTACGAGTCCCGGGCCATGGGAGCCGATGCCGTTTTGTTGATCTGCCGAATTCTCCCACCCTCTCGGTGTCGAGAACTCCTGGCTTTGAGTCGCGAGTTGAAGATGGATGCCTTGGTGGAGGTTCACACCGAAGCGGATCTGGATACTGTATTATCCATCGACGCGCGACTTGTCGGCATCAACAATCGCAACCTCGCCTCTTTCGAAACGGATATTCGCACGGCTGCGGCGCTCACCAGCCGCCTCCGCCCCTCCCAGATCCCGGTGGCCGCCAGCGGCATCCAATCCCGGGCCGACATCGAACTCAATCTCAAGGCCGGTATTTTCAATTTTCTGGTCGGCGAAAGCCTGGTTCGCACCAACAATCCCGCTCCACTGTTGGCGGCCTTGCAAGGGTTGCCGGTATCCGCGATGGAAACGCTGCCCCACGGAGGGAAGCCATGAACGCCCTGTCGCCGACCCCGGGAGGTCTGCAAGTGAAGATCTGCGGTCTGACCCGTCCCCAGGAGGCACTGGCGTGTGCAATGCTGGGGGTAGATGCCATCGGCCTGATTTTCTACCGAAAAAGCCCCCGTTTCATCAGTATTCCCGAGGCCAGGACGATCGCCGCAGCGCTTCCCCACCGCGCCCGATTGGTCGGGGTGTTCGTCAACCATGACTATGACGCTATTATGCGCCATGCCGAGGGATGCGGACTGTGGGGCGCCCAACTCCATGGGCAGGAATCGCCCGATTTGGTCAACCGTTTGCGTGATGCCGGCCTGACCGTTATCAAGGCGTTGTTTCGGAACGGGAAACCGTCTCTGGCGGAAGCCGCGGCCTATGATCCAGCCGCCTTTCTGATCGAATCGGGGGTGGGTCCCCTGCCCGGCGGCAATGCCAAGGCCTGGGACTGGTCGGATGCCCGTGCCATTGCCCGACATACCCCGGTGGTTCTGGCAGGCGGCCTGTCGGATCTCAATGTCCTCAGGGCGGCCGAAAGCGCGCGAGCCGATGCCGTCGATGTCAGCTCTGGCGTCGAGGACCGACCCGGCCGCAAGAACATGGATCGGGTGGTGGCGTTTCTCGAAACCGTTTCCCGCTTCGTCCCCTCCTATATTCCGAAAACCGTCTTTTGACCGCCGAAGATGGACAGACGTTTCGACGCCCGTCATCGGCCGGGGATAAGGAGGGACCATAAACCCCATGTCACGCCGCTCCTGCTGAGTGATCCGGTTGCAGGGTCAAGGGGACGCGGGTCCTTCAGTCCGAAAGAAAGAATCGCTCGCCGGATGGGGGTCCGAAGGCTTTTTAGCGCTTCCAGCCGCCGAGGAGATGGAGATGGAGGTGAAAGATGACCTGCCCGCCTCCCCGCTCCACGTTAAAGAGAAGTTTGTAGCCAGAGGTGTTGACGCCAACCTCCTGGGCCATTTGCCGTGCGGTAAAGATGAGGTCGTCGATAATGGTTCGATCGCCCTCGGCAAGGTCATTGATGCTTCTGATGTGCTTTTTGGGGACGATCAGGAGGTGAACCGGGGCATGGGGATTGATGTCCTTAAAAACAACCAGCCGATCCGACCGATATAACACGTCCGCCGGCAGATCGCCTTGAACAATCCGGCAAAAGGTGCAGTCGCTTTCCATACAGTCGCCCCTTTCCTGACTTGGGGAGGTGGGTAAAGACGACACCATAGGCCGCTGTCATCGAGCATCCGCGGCCAGGGCATCGGTTTCAACGGCAACCCGGATTCGTCCCCTCTCAAACTGCCATTTGCCTCTCATGGTGGGACGCTTGATGGATTGTCTGAGCTGTCTCAAGAACAATGGTCTGGGGATCTCCTGGGCGCCCATTTGAATCAAATGGGTGGTGGTGACCTGGCAATCGATGAGATCGAAACCAGTGGCCTGCAGGTGCTCCACAGCCGTCGCCAGAGCGATTTTCGAGGCGTTGCTTACCCGCTTGAACATGGATTCCCCGAAAAAAACGCCGCCCAGAGATACGCCGTAGAGCCCTCCGACCAATCGGCCCTCCTTCCAGGTCTCCACCGAATGGGCGAATCCGGCGTCGTGGAGTTCGCAATAGGCGTCAATGACATCCGGCACGATCCAGGTGCCCTCGTGGCCTTTTCCCCGGTGATCGGCGCACCCTTTCATGACCGCCTCGAAAGCGGTGTCCGCAGTGACTTCGAAGGTTCCTGATCGCAGCTGC
>JASFIA010000213.1:0-5417 GCA_050122915.1 Desulfobacterales bacterium
CTCCTCACGGAAGGCCCGCCGCCCATCCGGGCCGGGGCCAAACCGGCCGCTAAGGACGAAGGATGATGATCTCTTCTTCCCGGCCACCGAACCCGTGGATCGAGTCATGGGCGCGGATGGTCACCGACTCGACTTCCGGAGGTATCGGCACCCCACTCAAACGTCGGGTAAAGGGCTGCTCGTTTTCATGGGGGTGATGCAGGATCCGGGTTCCCAGCACCGACCCGTCCGGTGACAGCACCTCCCAGCGGTCCGCATAGTGATCCCAGCCCTCGTCGTCGTGTGCAACCGTCACCTCGAACCGCCATATACCCTCCGCGAGGCGTTTAACCGCCACGGCCGTCACGTCGGCCTCTCCGGCAATGGCCGACCATGGCATGGGCAAAAGCAGCCCCAATGCTGCCAGTATCGTCATCGCAGTCACTGGTTTCACGGGTGCCCTCCCTGATCGACATCAATGGCAATCACCGGCGGGGATCCTCCTGAACCGCCTTTTCCGACGTCGTCTCCACCGTCGGTTGCCATGTCACCATGGGATCGACGCTTCCGGCATCCGGCAGACGCTTCCGATCGTTCGAACCGGATTGATATTCCAGTTCCAGACGATAGCGTTCGAGTTCCGCCTGGGTTTCCAGGGATTTCTTGGCAAGAAGAAATCTCAGATAGACGATCCAAGTGACCAGACCGATGACAATGGCCCCTATCCCCAGGAACACCCACCTGTAGCGGGTGAGGGTTTCGATGCCGACTCTGCTGAGATAGGCGATCAGATTGGGGACGACCCAATAGGCCACCACGCCAAGCAGAATCAGAAACCCGATGGTGAAGATGTTGAAGCGGCTCAGCCTCAGCAGGAGCCGCTCGGCAGGAGAATGTCCCATCGATTCGGCAGTCTGATCATGTGGATCTCCACCCGGTTTGGTTTCCCCATAGAAAACGGCCAGGTAGGCTCTGACCAGAAATGCGAAGAGCAGCATGCCGCCGACGGGTATTCCGAATGCCGCCACGAACCAGGCCCGGAAGGGAAAGGGCTCCTCCCGGGTGATGAAGCGAAGGTCGTAGCGATCCAGAGGCCCGAAATTCTGTTCAAAGTAATACTTGTCGAACTGACTTAAATTGGCGCCGTCGGTCTCGTATACGATGGCGCCGTCGTCATTGACGACCTGGATGGTAGCCTTGCGCCCGGATTTCATGGCAGCCAGGGCAAAAATCTCCAGCTCGAGCAGAAGCAGGCACACGCCGATGACCACAAAAAGCGTCTTGTGCTCCCTCATGAGCTGCAGCATGTTTTGCTTTGACATTTTACAGCCCTTCTGCTTTGATCAGCGGCTTGATTCCCGAAAACGAGGCGGCGACCCCATGCCCATTGAAGGCCCGGGCCGGCCGACGGATTCAATCCCATTGCGATCGGTTCCGTCGTCTCCCCTCCTTCCGAGGCCGAAGGTGCTTTTATTATCACAAGGTTTCGCCATGACACAACCGTTTCGGAGGAGGTGGTCATGAAATCGATACGCGCTGCGGCCAAAAAGCGAATGGAAGGCTTTTGCCGCGTGTGCCCGGTATGCAACGGCAGAGCCTGTGCCGGAGAGGTTCCCGGCATGGGGGGCATCGGCACCGGTGCGTCCTTCCGCAACAACCTGGATGCGCTGGCGGCCTATCGGTTCAATATGCGGCTGATTCACGGCGCCGCCGATCCCGATCCAGAGACGTATCTCCTCGGAAAACGCCTTTCCATTCCTGTTCTGGCGGCCCCCATCGGTGGGGTGTCCTTCAACATGGGGGGTCAACTATCGGAAGAGGAATACATATCCTCCAAACTTCAGGCCTGTGCGGAAAAGGGCATCATCGGCTGCACCGGTGACGGGGTCCCGCCAGTCATCCACGAGGCCGGCTTCGAGGCAATCCGATCCGTCGGCGGCGAAGGCATTCCATTCATCAAACCCTGGGAAGACGACGAGCTCTTCGAGAAGATCGACAAAGCCCTGGCAACAGGCGCAGACACTATCGGCATGGACATCGACGCCGCCGGCCTGGTCACTCTGAAGCTCATGGGTCGGCCGGTTTCCCCCAAAACCCCGGATCAACTCGGGAGGATCATCGAAAAAGTGCCGGCTCAATTTATTCTTAAAGGCATCATGACCGGGGATCAGGCGATACTGGCGGTGGAGGCCGGCGCTGCCGCCATCGTGGTTTCGAACCATGGCGGCCGGGTTCTCGATCATGCCCCGGGGGCTGCCGAGGTGTTGCCGGAAATCGCCGAGGCGGTGAATGGACGAATCGCCGTTCTGGCGGACGGAGGCGTGCGATCCGGGGGGGACGTCCTGAAGCTGATCGCCCTGGGGGCGGACGCCGTCATGATCGGAAGACCGTTTTCCATCGCGGCTGCGGGCGGTCTTAAAGACGGGGTCATGACCTACATCGACCAGATCCGGTCGGAGCTCCTGTCGGCGATGATCCTCACGGGGTGCGACCGCATTGCCGATGCAACACCCGACATTCTAAGGGCTTCTTACCGCAGGGACCAACCCACATGAAGAAAATCATCATTTCCGTGTTGGGCAATGACCGCCCGGGAATCATCGCTACCGTTTCCAGGGTGCTTCTGGAAAACGACGGCAACATCGAAAATGTGAGCCAGACAAGCCTGCAGTTGATATTTGCAGGTATTTTCATCGCGGCAATGCCCGACGACACCCGTCTCGATGACCTGGAGAGGGCGTTCCGTGAGCGCCTGGATCCCATGGGGCTTCATGTTCATCTCCAACCCACGGACATCGCGGATACCCACTCCGTTCCCGTCGCCGCCGACCCATTCGTCGTTACCACCCGCGGACCGGACCGCAAAGGCCTCGTGGCTGAGATCAGCGCCGTTCTCGCCAGTCACGATGCCAACATCACCAACCTTCAAGCGGTGTTCAAAGGCGGAAGCGATCCCAATGCCAATATCATGATCTATGAAGTGGACATTCCCCATAAATCCGATCACGAGGCGCTGTTTCGCGACCTGCGCAGCCGCGCTGCCGCCCTCGATCTAAAAATCAGTATCCAGCACCGGGAAGTCTTCAGCGTCATGAACCGCATCTGACGACCACCCTGAAGAGCCTCCCGGTACACCCGACGCCTCTGCCATGAATTGGAACACAAGCCATGCTGACACAGGATGAGATTCTATCGACCCTTGAGATGGTTCAAAGCGAGCACCTGGATCTTCGAACTGTCACCTTGGGAATCAGTCTCGCGGATTGCGCCAGCGAGAACGACAGCCGTCTCCGCCGAAACATCAGGGAGAAAATTCAAACCCTTTCCAGACATCTCGTGTCGGTCTGCGACCGGATTGGCGACAAATACGGCATTCCGGTCGTCAACAAGCGAATTTCCGTCAGCCCGGCTTCCGTCTTTGCCGGCAATCGAACGCCCGATGAGATGGTATCGGTGGCCCATAGCCTCGACGAAGCCGCCAAAGCCGCCAAGGTCGATTTCATCGGGGGCTTTTCCGCCCTGGTCGAAAATGGATTCACCAGAGGCGATCGGGCACTGATCGAGGCCATACCCAAAGCCCTTGCCGAAACCGCCAGGGTATGCGCCTCGATCAACGTCGCGTCAACCCGAGCCGGTATCAACATGGACGCCGTTCTCATGCTGGGAAGCGTTCTAAAGGAGGCGTCCGAATTGACGAAAGACCGCGACGGAATCGCCTGCGCCAAGCTCTGCGTCTTTGCCAATATTCCCCCAGACGTTCCTTTCATGGCAGGCGCCTATCTGGGAATCGGCCAGCCTGACGCGGTCATCAATGTGGGGGTGAGCGGCCCCGGCGTGGTGAAGAAAGCCATCGACCGGGCTCTGGCCAATGCTCCCGGCATGGATTTGGGTGGCATTTCAGAGGTGATCAAAAAAACCGCTTACAAGGTCACCCGTGTGGGAGAATTGATCGGCCGTGAGGTTGCAGATCAACTGGGTATCGAGTTCGGGGCGGTCGATCTGAGCCTCGCTCCAACACCCAATGTGGGTGACAGCGTCGGGGAGATCTTTCAAAGTCTGGGGTTGAAATGTATCGGTGTTCCCGGCAGCACGGCAGTCCTGGCGATGCTGAACGATGCGGTAAAGAAAGGGGGCGCCTTTGCCAGTTCCCACGTCGGCGGGCTCAGCGGTGCCTTCATCCCGGTCAGTGAAGATCTGAATATCGCTGCAGCCGCCGCAGAGGGCTTTCTGAGCATTGAAAAACTCGAGGCTCTGACGAGCGTCTGCTCCGTCGGCCTGGATATGGTGGCTCTGCCCGGAGACACGTCAGCGGAAACCCTCGCGGCCATCACCGCCGATGAAATGGCCATCGGTGTTATCAACGGAAAAACCACCGCCACCCGCCTGATCCCGGTTCCCGGCAAAGCGGCTGGGCAGAAAGCCTACTTCGGCGGCCTCCTGGGTGAAGCCACCATCATTCCCGTCCTAAACGGCCCCGGCGAAAACCATTTTATCCGTCATGGAGGACGGATGCCCGCGCCGATTCACAGCCTCAAAAATTAACATAGGCGGCATTCGGGGCGCTCATTTTTCGGCGCCGGCCGCCGGCGCGCCTCAATCGACCAGAAGTCCCCTGTCCGACGAAAAGTCTTCCCCTTGCTGAGAATAAAACCGCTCAAGGAGATGATCCACCGACGTCTGCGTCTTTTCTTCTTCTGCGATATCCAGGATGATCCGCCCGCGGTGCATCATTATCAATCGGTTTCCGAATTCCAGGGCGTGCTTCATGTTGTGTGTGACCATCAGCGCGGTCAGCCGACGGGAATCGATGATCTCCCTTGTCAGGCCGAGAATCTGGCGGGCGGTTTTCGGGTCGAGCGCCGCCGTGTGCTCATCCAACAGCAACACCTCGGGGCGGACGAGAGTGGACATCAACATGGTCAAGGCCTGACGCTGCCCACCGGAAAGCAGCCCGACGGTGGTTCCCAGTCTGTCCTCCAATCCGAGTCCCAGAATCCTCAGATCCTCCCTGAATCGATTTCGATAGGCAGCTTTCACCCCGAGTGCAAATCCACGCCGCTGACCCCGTTTCATGGCCATCGCCAGGTTCTGCTCGATGGTCAAGGAGGCGCTGGTACCGACCAGAGGGTCTTGAAAAACCCGACCGATGTACTTCGCTCTGCGGAATTCGGGCCATCGGGTGACGTCCCGGCCGTTTAGGATGATCTCGCCTCCTTCCACAGGATAGGTGCCCGCCAGAGCATTCAGCAGCGATGACTTTCCAGCCCCGTTGGAGCCGATCAGGGTGACGAAATCCCCTTTTTCGACATATAGCGAACAGTCGTTCAAGGCCACCACTTCATTGACACCGCCCCGATTGAAAATCTTTGTGACGTGATTGATGCGAATCATGATTGACCGAAGCGGGATTTGATCTGGGGCATGGTGAGGGCAAGCAT
>JASFIA010000214.1:0-5406 GCA_050122915.1 Desulfobacterales bacterium
GGACAGGATTCATGGACAAATGGGTATGCACGATCTGCGGTTATGTGTACGATCCGGCTGAAGGCGATCCCGACAATGATGTGGACCCCGGCACCGCTTGGGATGATGTGCCGGAGGACTGGGTCTGTCCCATCTGCGGCGCCCCCAAGGACGATTTTGAAAAGGAGGAATAATCGCCTCCAGGATTGACCGACGGCAGCCTGCCGTCGCTGTATCATCGATGCCCTTATTCACCGGAAAACCGGCGGAAAGGGCATTGATTTATGCGCGGCGAGAATTATCGTTTGTCTCCGCGGTGGCGACTGGCCCCGATGAGAGAGGACCGCCGCCATCGCGCAACCCCTCGCCGCGCGGACGGGTCGGCCGCGGTCGGTCGAACCCGAACAACCTGACGGCCCTATCGATCTTAAGATGAGGATGGACAATGCGACCGATTGAAATTGCCGAGGGCATCTATGATGTGGGTGTCAAGGATTGGAACATCAGGGATTTCCATGGTTACTCCACATACAACGGAACCACCTACAACGCCTTTCTCGTCGTTGACGAGAAGATAGCCCTGCTGGATACCGTTAAAAAGGAGTTTGCCGACCAGTTGATCGACAATATCGGTCAGATCGTTGACCCCAAAAAGGTCGACATGGTCATCAGCAACCACACGGAAATGGATCATTCCGGGAGTCTCCCGCGGGTGATGCATCGGATCGGTGAGGACAAGCCCCTCTACTGTTCCAAAATGGGCCACAAGAACCTGGTGCGCCACTTCCCCCCCAAATACCGGTTGACGCCCGTGGGAACCGGAGATGAAATCAGCCTCGGGCAGCGAACACTGATGTTTTTAGAGACCCGAATGCTCCACTGGCCCGACAGCATGTTCACCTACCTCAAGGAGGATGAGATCCTCTTTTCGAGCGACGCTTTCGGACAGCACTACGCCGGTCCGGAGAAGTTCGATGATGAGATCGGTGATGCCATCATTCCCCACGCCAAGAAGTATTTTGCCAACATCCTTCTGCTCTATGCGCCTCGCATCACCAAACTGATCGAGCAGATACAGGCCATGGGGCTGACGTTTAAAATGATCTGCCCGGATCACGGTATCATCTGGAGAACGGATTTAGACAAGATAGTCAACGCCTACGCCTCCTGGGCGAATCAGGAGACCGTCGACAAGGCTCTGGTGATCTACGATACCATGTGGCACAGTACCGAGCGCATGGCCGAGGCCATTGTCGACGGAATGGCCGCGGAGGGTATTCGAGCAATACCCTATGATCTTAGAAAGACCCATCGAAGCGACATCATGACCGAGGTTCTCGACGCCAGGGCGATCGTGGTTGGCTCCCCGACCCTCAACAACAACCTGTTTCCAACTGTAGCCGACTTCCTGGTGTATATGAAAGGGCTCAAGCCCCAGGGGAAAATCGGGGCCGCTTTCGGGTCCTACGGATGGAGCGGGGAGGGGGTGAAACAAGTCCAAAGCGAGCTGGAGGCCATGGCCTTTGACATCGTCGAACCGGGGTTGAGGATCCAGTACGTTCCCGACCGTGATGACACCGAAGCCTGCGAAGCATTCGGCCGCCGAATTGCGCAGTCCATCAGGGGGTAAGGGGCGAGAGACAATCCCACCCTCCGGTGGTCCAAAAAAGGAAGGCCCATGGCCAGAAAGGTCCCCGTCCTCGATATCGGTGACTGCACCCTCTGCGGGGGCTGCTTCGATCTCTATCCCGACCTGTTCAGGTTGAACGATGCGGGATTCGTGGAAATCGCGGATCTGGAGTGCTACCCTGAGGCGGATGTGAACGATGCCATCAAATTCTGTCCCCAGGATTGCATTCGCTGGGAAGAGGAATAGGGCCGAAGCCATGCATGCGGTATCGATCCAAAAGAGCGGCGGGACCCGGCGGACGGCACCGAGGAGAAACCCATGAAAAAAGTGGCCATGTTCGTGTTCAACGGTTCACCCATCTGTTTCGTCCACGTGTTGCTCAATGCACTGGACATGAGCAGCCGGGGAGACGAGGTCAAAATCGTGATGGAAGGGGGGGCCACAAAGCTGGTTCCCAAGCTCGCCAACCCCGGGCACCATCTCCACCCGCTTTGGGTAAAAGTCAAGGAGAAGGGGCTTGTGGCCGGCACCTGCAAGGCCTGCTCTAAAAAACTCGATGTGATGGACGGGAGCATCCGAGAGGGGCTGCCGCTATTGGACGAGATGAACGGTCATCCGGCAATGGCCCGGTTCCAGAGCCAGGGTTACGACATCGTCACGTTTTGACCTGGCGAATCCGCAGCTCTTTTTCACCAATCAGGGATGGATCGATATGGACACCCACCACCGCTTTTCCCTGCGTTCGCTCAGAAAGCGGATTCGGGGTCTGCTCGCCGGCAGTCGTTTCGATGAGGCCATGGCTGAAGTGTCGGCCCTTCCGGGGCGAAAGGCGGTAAATCCGATCATCGGCCTTTTCTGCGACCGGGAGGATTTGATTCGGTGGAGGGCTGTGTCGGCCTTCGGCGTTGTGGTGGGAGACCTGGCCGACACCGACATGGAATCGGCTCGTGTGGTCATGCGGCGCCTCATGTGGATGTTGAACGACGAATCCGGAGGCATCGGGTGGGGGGCCCCTGAGGCCATGGGAGAAGCGGCCGCCCGGCACGCCGGCATCGCCGCCGAATACGGAGGGATTCTGGTTTCTTATCTTCGGGAGGACTGCAATTTTCTCGAGCACGAGGGTCTTCAACGGGGGCTGCTCTGGGGCGTCGGCAGGTACACCCATGCCCGGCCTGACCAGACGGCTTTCATCGGCCCGCTTTTGATTCCGTTTCTCTCCTCCGCCGACCCCTATCACAGAGGACTGGCCGTCTGGGCTATCCGAGCGTGGAACGGTCCCGGATCCAAGGATCTGCTGGACCCACTCCGGGCCGATTCATCGTCTCTGGTGTTTTACTCAAACGGCCGCCTTCACGATGTGACGGTCGGGCAGATGGCCTCAGGCGTTCATTCCTGATCCCCCTTTCCCGACCTGCCGGTGCCCGCTTGGCCCCTCTTTTTCCGACATCCTTCCTCCCCCCCGTTCTTGACCTGAGTCATTGAGGGGAAAACCGTTTCCGTTTAGGTTCCGACGCTGACGTTATCGGTCCGGCTTCCGGGCGAATCCTTCTCATCACAATACAGGTGAGGCCCATGAAATGGAGTGAAGAGGCTGAGCAGGCCATCCGAAAAGTGCCCTTTTTCGTGCGAAAGCGAGTGAGGGCCCGGGTCGAGAAAGAGGCGGTCGACGCCGGCAAATTCCTGGTGACCATCGCGGAGGTCAACGCCACCCAGAAGCGCTACCTCAGCGGTATGGAAGCCGAGATGAAGGGATATCAGCTTGACACCTGCTTCGGGCCAAGCGGCTGCCCCAACCAAGCGGTGGATGGCGCCAATGTAGCCCGTCGCATCCGGCGGGTTCTCGAAGCGCAAGACCTTCTGGGATTTCTCAAAAAAACCGTCGGGGGTCAGCTCCGTTTTCACCACGAATTCCGCGTCGCCATCGCGGATTGCCCGAATGCCTGCTCCCAGGTGCAGATCAAGGATATCGGCATCATCGGCGCCTGTTCGCCTGGGCCTACCGATGTCGGTTGCACGGCCTGTGGCGCCTGTGAGGAGGTGTGTCGGGAAGATGCCCTGAGGGTGCTGGACGCAGAAAACCCGCCCGTCGTGGCTCTCGATCGCTGTGTCCATTGCGGGAAATGCACAGAGGCGTGCCCAACCGGGTCCCTTGCACCCGGGGAGCGGGGCTACCGGGTGCAGTTGGGAGGGAAGCTCGGCCGTCATCCGCGGCTCGCCACCGAACTGCCCGGGATCTACTCCGAAGACCGGGTCGTCGACATCGTCAACGACTGCATCGCCCTCTACAAACGGAGGAGTCGCGGCGGAACCCGGTTTTCCGACATTATCGATGACCGTCTCATTCAGTCATACCTCGATACCGGCCGCTTTCCCGATTGATCTCTCCGCCCCGCGGCTGCATTGACTTTGAGTCCCGAGCCCTTAATCTTTTTTACGGATCTGTTACGGCGTTCTGCCGGCCAGAAATCCGCTATACCGCCATCACAAAGGAGGTTTTCCATGAGCCGACACCTTTCATCCAGTGAGTCCGGATGCGTTCGGGAAGAACACGAACGCCTCAAGGACGACATACGGCATTGCGACTATTGCTCCTCCACACTGGACGAGCACAGGGATTGTTATCAGGAGGCGGCAAAAGAGAGTGGAAATCGGTCCAAAGACTGCTTTCATTGAGACTCCGTCGAAGGCGCCCTGGTGATCCGACCGTAAACAGGCCTCAACGGGTCGCCAAACGGACAACTGGCCCCGGGTTGCCGCACCGGGGCTTTTTCGTGTCCTGGAACAACCGATCATGGGTGCGCCGATGTGTTATATCGGTGTAGCAATGGAGAAGTGATATGGCTGAACAAACATTCAGTATTCCTGCTATTTCCTGCAGTCACTGTGTGAACGCCATCCGGAGCGAGCTGGCGCAGATGGAGGGCGTCACCTCGGTGGAGGGCGATGCCGCCGGAAAACGCATCGTCGTTAAATGGGATTCCCCTGCCACCGAATCGGCGATACGGGCCCAGTTGGAAGAAATGAACTATCCGGCGGTCCGGGGGTAAGGTAATGGGCAACGATCGGCACCGCTATACGCTCCCTGTGACGGGGATGACCTGTACCAATTGTGCCGCCAATATCGAGCGAGCCCTGACGTCGCGTGTGCCGGGCGTTGTAGAAGCTGCCGTCAATTTTGCCAGCGAGCAGGCCGAAGTCCGAACCGCCGGAAACGGCTCGGTTGACCTCAGTGTCCTGATCGATGCCATCCAGAAGTCCGGCTACGGAGTGCCCGTATCCCGAATCGACATGCCGGTCACGGGGATGAGCTGCGCCAACTGTGCGGCCAACATCGAGCGGGCCCTGACAAAGCGCACGCCGGGCGTTGTGGATGCGGCCGTCAACTTTGCCTCCGAACGGGTGAGCGTGTCCTTTCTTCCGACAATGCTGGCGGAGGGGGATATCGTCGCGGCTATCGAAAAGGCGGGATTCGGGGTCGTTTCCCCGGATCGCGCAGGGGAGGAAAGCGCCGGTCACGGCGACGCCTCTCTGATTCACGGTCAGACCGTCAAATTCGCCGTGGGTGTCTTGTTCACCCTACCGCTGTTTGCTCTGAGCATGGGGCGGGACTTCGGTTTCCTCGGCGATTGGAGCCATTCGCTCTGGATGGACATCCTTTTCCTGGTGCTGGCCACACCCGTCCAATTCTATACCGGCTGGGATTTTTACGTTGGAGGCGTCAAGAGCATCCGCAACCGCAGTGCCAATATGGATGTCCTTGTCGCCCTGGGGTCTTCGGTGGCCTACGGGTATTCGGT
>JASFIA010000215.1:0-5399 GCA_050122915.1 Desulfobacterales bacterium
TCTGAGCTTCACGAAGATCACCTCCCCCATCGACGGGATTGCGGGGGAGGCCAAAGCCCAGATCGGCGATTTGGTGGGCACCCCCCAGTCCCTGGAACTGACCACCGTATCCACGGTGGACCCGATCAAGGTCTACGTTCCCATCAGTGAGCGGGAATACCTGAAGTTCGCCGAAATGGCCAAGAAGGAGAAGACGCCGGAATCCCAAAAGATCACCTATGACCTGATCCTTGCCGACGACAGCACCTGGCCGGAAAAGGGCACCTTTTCCTTTGCCGACCGGCAGATCGATCAGGGAACTGGCACGATTCGGGTGGCGATTTTGTTCCCCAACCCCGACAACCTCCTGCGGCCCGGGCAGTTCGCCAAGGTGCGTGCCCTCATCGGCACGGTGAAAGGCGCCATGCTGGTTCCCCAACGCGCCGTCGGCGAACTCCAGGGCAATTACCAGGTGGCGGTGGTGGGGGCCGACGACACGGTCAAAATCACCACCGTAAAGGTGGGCGAGCGCATCGCGGAACTCTGGGTGATCACCGAGGGCTTGAAGCCCGGGGATCGGGTGGTGGCCGAAGGTACCCAAAAAGCGGCCGACGGCGTCAAGGTGGCGCCGAAGCCTTATGAACCGCCGAAGCCGTCGCAAGCCCCTAAACCCGCATCCTGATCCGTGCAGGACATCGTCGCTCCTCTTTGGGAAAGGTGGATTCATGGCCAAATTTTTTATCAACCGACCGATCGTGGCGATCTGCATCTCCATCATCATCGTCATCGTGGGCATCGTGGCGATTCTGGGCCTGCCGACCGCCCAGTATCCGAACATCGTCCCACCGGAAATCTTCATCAATACCACCTACGTCGGGGCCGACGCGCTGGCAGTGGAACAATCCGTGGCCACCCCCATCGAGCAGGAGATGAGCGGGGTGGACAACATGAACTACATGTACTCCCTCAATGCCAACAACGGTGAGCTTAAGATGTACGTGAACTTCGACGTCAAGACGGACCCCAACATCGACCAGGTACTGGCCCAGATGCGCAAGTCCCAGGCCGATCCGAAAGTTCCCGCCGAGGTCCGCAATTATGGCATCACCGTCAAGAAGTCCCAATCCTCTCCACTGATGGTCATCGATATCTCTTCTCCCAACGGCACTTACGATCCCGTCTTCCTGTCCAATTTTGCCACCATCAACCTGAACGACCAGATCCTTCGGGTGCCGGGCATCGGCAATGTGGTCGTTTTCGGCGCCGGCCAATACGCCATGCGCGTGTGGGTCAATCCGGATCAACTTGCCAAACTCAACATCACCGTGCCGGAGATCGTGAAAGCCATCCAGAAACAGAACACGGTGAACCCGGCGGGACAGGTCGGCGGCGAGCCGTCACCGCCTGGGGTCGATTTCACCTACTCCATCCGTGCCCAGGGCCGACTGACGGACCCACAAGAATTCGGTCAGATCGTGGTTCGTGCCGAAGAGGACGGGTCCCTCGTCCGCCTCAAGGACCTGGCCCGGATCGAGCTGGGCGCCCAGACCTACACCCAGGCAGGCCGCCTCAACGGCAAAGCCGCGGCCGCCATCGCGGTGTATCAATTGCCGGGCAGCAATGCCATCGCTGCTGTGGATGGTGTCAAAGCGCTCATGGAGGAAGTCGGAAAGACCTTTCCGCCTGATCTGGAATACACCATCGCATTAGACACCACCGAGGCCGTGCGCAAAGGCATCGAGGAAATTATCCAAACACTGTTAGAAGCCCTGGTGCTGGTGGTGATCGTCGTCTTCGTCTTTCTCCAGGGCTGGCGCGCCACCCTGATTCCGGCCCTGGCGGTGCCCGTGTCCCTGATCGGAACTTTCGCGGTGTTCCCGCTCATCGGGTTTTCGGTCAACACCATTGCCATCATGGGACTGGTGCTGGCCATCGGGCTGGTGGTGGACGACGCCATCGTGGTGGTGGAAGCCGTGGAGCTTCACATCGAAGAGGGGCTGTCCCCTAAAGAGGCGACGCTCAAGGCCATGGAAGAGGTGTCCGGCCCGGTGGTGGCCATCGCACTGGTGCTTTCGGCCGTGTTCCTGCCCACCGTATTCATCCCGGGCATCACGGGCAAACTCTACCAGCAGTTTGCGGTGACCATTGCCATTTCGGTATTGATTTCGGCCTTCAATGCCTTGTCCCTCAGCCCGGCCCTCTCCTCGATGATTCTCAAGCCAAAAAAGAAGGCGCGCGGACCGCTGGGGATTTTCTACCGGTGGTTCAACAATGTCTTCGGAAAAGCCACCAACGGCTACGTGCGGGTCTGCGGATGGATGATCCGCAAGGTCGTCGTCAGTCTGCTGATCATCGTCGTGATGGGAGCCGGAACGGTGCTGGTGGGGGGACAGGTACCCGGTGGATTCCTACCGGAAGAAGACCAGGGGTATTTCTATGTCAACCTGCAGCTTCCCAATGCCTCCTCGCTTCAGAGAACGGATGCGGCTGCCCGGGAGGTGGAGAAGATCGTCATGGATACCCCCGGGGTCGAATATGTTACAAGCGTTGTGGGGATGAGCCTCCTGTCAGGCGTGACCAATACCTACAGCGCCTTTCTCTTCGTATCCCTCAAACCGTGGGACGAACGAACCACTCCCGAAACCCAGTATCAGGCCATGATGGCCTCTCTCAACCAGCGGCTAAGACAGGTTCCCCAGGGGGAAGCATTCGCCTTTTCGCCTCCGGCAATTCCGGGTATCGGTACTTCCGGTGGTGTGACTTTCATACTTCAGGACCGGGCCGGCAAAGATATTGCCTTCCTCTGGGAGAACACGCAAAAGTTCCTGGAGGAGGCCAAGAAACGGCCGGAGATCGCCAGGGCCACGACGACTTTTCTGCCGACGGTTCCCCAACTTTTCGTAACCGTGGACCGGGACAAGGTGCTCAAGCAAGGGGTGGATCTGGGTGAGGTATACACCACCCTCCAAGCGTTCATGGGCGGGAACTTCGTCAACTACTTCAACCGCTTTGGCCGCACCTGGCAGGTTTACGTCCAAGCCGAGGGCGCATACCGTGCCAACTCCGACCAGCTTGGCCAGTTTTACGTGCGCAACGATTCCGGGGATGCCGTGCCCCTGGCGGCTCTGACTTCCATCAAGCAACTTTCGGGTCCTGAGTTCACCATGCGCTTCAACCTCTACCGATCCGCCCAGATCAACGTGGTGACCAATCCGGGATTCAGTTCGGCCCAGGGAATGGGTGTGCTGGAGGAGGTGTTTGCCCAGACCATGCCGAGGGAGATGGGCTATGACTACCTCGGCATGAGCTTCCAGGAGAACCAGGCCCAGCAGGGGGTGCCGGCATGGGTGGTCTTCGTTCTTTCCATGGTGTTCGTCTTCCTGATCCTGGCCTCCCTCTACGAGAGCTGGACCCTGCCCTTTGCGGTGCTCCTGTGCCTCCCCATCGCGATATTCGGCTCTTTTGCTGCCATTTATCTGATCCGGATGGAATTCAACCTTTACGCCCAAATCGGCCTCATCATGCTGATCGGTCTGTCGTCGAAGAACGCGATCCTCATCGTCGAGTTCGCCAAGATGAAATACGAAGAGGGTATGACCATCACGGACGCAGCCCTGGAGGGGGCCCGAGTGCGGCTGCGGCCGATCCTGATGACCAGCTTCGCCTTCATATTAGGCTGCGTGCCGTTGGCCGTCGCCACCGGTTCCGGTGCCGTCGCCCGCAGGGTGATGGGGTCCGGTGTTATCGGCGGCATGCTGTCGGCCAGCTTCATTGCGATCTTCGTGGTGCCGGCCTCCTTCTACCTGTTTGAAAAACTGGTCCATCGGAAGGACTCCGCCGAGGGTCCCGACGGAGCCCCGCCCGCGGTTCCGCCCCCGACGATATCGAAGGGAGATTCACATGCGTAAGCTTCCATTGACGTTTCTGCTGCTGGTGCTGCTTTCGGGCTGCATGACGGTGGGGCCGGACTATCGTCCTCCGAACGTCGACACGCCGGCGACCTATCGTTTCGGTGAGGAAGAGGCGCGTGAATACGCCGATACCCTATGGTGGAAGCGGTTTCAGGACCCGGTGCTGAACGCCCTGATAGAGGCGGCGCTTCAGGGGAACAAGGATCTGCGCATCGCCACGGCCCGGGTGGAGGAATTCTTCGGACGTTATTTTGCGACCCGCGGCGATCAATTTCCGACCGCCAGCGCCGGGGGCAGCGCCTTCCGCGAAAGTGTCAGCGAAAAAGGGCCGACCCCCATACCCCCGGGGGTGGACACGACCTACAACCTCTACGAGGCCTTCATCGGTGGCAGCTGGGAGATCGATTTCTGGGGCAAATTCCGCCGGGCGGCCGAGTCGGCCCGGGCCGAACTCTTCAGCACAGAGGAGGCCCGGCGCACCGTGGTGCTGACCCTGGTCAGTGCGGTGGCACTCGCCTATATCGAACTCAGGGCCCTGGACAAGCAGCTCGAGATCACCCGTCAGACGGCCGACACCCGAAGGGAAACCCTGGACCTTTTCCAGCTGCGCTTTGACAAGGGGATCATTGGCGAGGTGGACCTCAGCCAGGCGGCCTCCGAGTACGAGGACGCCTTGGCGCGCATTCCCTCCTTCGAGCTGGCCATCGGTCAGCTGGAGAACGCCCTGAGTGTCTTCCTGGGTCAAAATCCCGGACCGATTCCCCGGGGGCTGACCATCGACGAGCTGGCGTTGCCCGCCGTACCCCAGGGGCTGCCCTCCGACCTTCTCGAGCGCCGTCCGGACATCCGACAGGCCGAACAGGCGCTTGTGGCGGCCAATGCCCGAATCGGTGTGGCCAAGTCCCTCTATTTTCCCACCATATCCCTCACCGGAGCCTTCGGCAGTGTGAGCACGGATCTCTCCGACCTGTTCGACGGTCCCGCCAAGCAGTGGCGCTACGGCGTCCCTATCGAGGTGCCCCTCTTCACCGCCGGCCGGATCGGCGGCGAGGTCAAGGCGGCCGAGGCGTTTCAGAAGCAAGCGCTTGAAGAGTATCTCCAGTCGATTCAGAATGTATTCCGGGAGGTGGAGGATGCCCTGCTCGACCGCGTCAAGTCCAGAGAGCGTCTCGAGGCGCTCGGTCGCCAGGTCGAAGCGCTTCGAAACTACGCCAGGCTCTCGCGGCTGCGCTACGACGAAGGGTATACCGGCTATCTGGAAGTGCTTGATGCCGAGCGCAGCCTGTTCAATGTGGAATTGTCATATACGTCGAGCCAGAATGCCCTCTTTCGTGCCACGGTCAATACGTATAAGGCTATGGGGGGCAGCTGGGTCGAAGCGGCGGAGCAGGCGGTGACGCCTCCACCGGTGAAGGAGGCGGGCTTCATTCCCTGAGAAGAGGACGTGCGCCACCACCGACGTTCTGAGCCGATCGGCCTTTCCCTCGAG
Organism: Desulfobacterales bacterium; assembly: GCA_050122915.1. Classification (GTDB taxonomy): domain Bacteria; phylum Desulfobacterota; class Desulfobacteria; order Desulfobacterales; family UBA5852; genus CALNZV01. Next base: position 5,380 of record JASFIA010000215.1, read on the forward strand.
AAAGCCAAACGGTGCGGAGG
>JASFIA010000216.1:0-5399 GCA_050122915.1 Desulfobacterales bacterium
AAGGCGAGGTGAAAGGAACACTGAATGGAGAGCTTCTCAACCGGTAGACTGCCGGTCTGCGTTCTGTTTGTTTTCCTGGCGGCAGCCGCCCTTCCCGGAGCGTCCAAGGTCTGGGGAGCGGATCCACCCGCGTCCGGGGTTCCGGAGCTCTCCAGCGATCAGCCGATTCACATCAGCGCAGATGAAATGGAGGCCGACAACCGAAAGCGCACCGTGGTGTTTATGGGAAACGTCAAGGTCGTTCAGGACAGCCTCACCATAGATTCCCGGCGACTGGAAATCACCTACACCCAAAGCGGCGAGGAAAAACAGGGGCTCGGGGGCAACATCGACACCATCACGGCCCTTGAGGAGGTGATCATTCATTTCGGTACCCGGGTGGCCACCACCGACAAAGCCGAGTACCGCTCAGTTGACGGGGTTCTGACACTGACGGGGCCCGGCTCCAAAGTGGTCGACGGAGAGAACTCCATCACTGGCTCTCGGATCACCCTTTACAGAAATAGCGACCGCATTACTGTAGAAGGAGGAAAGAAAGAACGCGTCAAGGCTGTCTTCTTCCCCTCAAGCCGGTCTCAAAATTAGCCGATAGAAAACCACAACAGCCCATGAATTCGCCTGCCTACGACACTCGACAGCGTGGGTGAGCCTGGGCCTTGATCATCCATGACGACATTAGCCATTCAAAACCTGGTCAAAGCCTATCAAGGAAAAAGGGTCGTCGACGACGTCAATATGGTCCTGGAGAGCGGAACTGTGGTTGGTCTGCTGGGACCGAACGGAGCGGGTAAAACAACCACCTTTTATATGACGGTCGGACTGGTCAGGCCGGACTCGGGAACCGTCCGGTTGGACAGCCGCGATCTCACCCAGGATCCCATGTACCTCAGGGCCCGGAAAGGCATCGGCTACCTCCCTCAGGAGACCTCTGTCTTCCGGAAATTGACCAGTCGGCAGAATATTCTGGCTATCCTGGAGTATCTGCCGCTCTCTGTCGCCGAGCAAAAGGCGAAAGCAGACCAACTCCTCGACGAGTTGGGGATCGGACATTTGGCAAACCGCAAGGCGGCGGTGCTATCCGGTGGCGAGAAGCGGCGGCTCGAAATATCCCGTGCGCTGGCCACCGACCCCACCTTTATGTTACTTGATGAACCGTTCGCAGGGGTTGATCCCTTGGCCGTTATCGATATAAAAAAGATTATCCTTCATTTGAAGGAGCGGGGAATCGGGGTTTTGATCTCCGACCACAACGTTCGCGAAACCCTGGAGGTTTGCGACGGCGCTTATATACTTAACGAGGGAAAAATCATCGTTTCCGGAACCCCTCAAGACATCATCTCAAGTGAAACCGCCCGGAGAACTTATCTGGGCGAAGAATTCAGAATGTAACCCATAGGCCTCGACGATGGCACTCGAATTACGACAGCAGCTCAAACTGACCCAGCAGCTCATCATGACGCCTCAACTGCAGATGGCGATCAAGCTTCTCCAATTGTCGCGGCTGGAGCTCCTGGAACAAATCCACCAGGAGCTCGAGGAAAATCCAGCCCTCGAGGAAGTCCAGGAAATCACCCCCGAAGAGCGACGGGAAATCGAAACAGAGCGCGCCAACGAAACCACACCCGAAACCAAGGAAGTCACCATAGAAGAAAAGCTCCAGGAGGATATCGATTGGAGCAACTACATCGACGAGTACAGTTCCACCGGCCGGGTGAACTACGAATCAGAATCCCGGGAAGCCCCCAAGTATGAATCCTTCGTGTCCCGGAAAGAATCGCTCTACGATCACCTCCTCTGGCAGCTGCTGATGACGCATCCCGATCCCGATGAAGAGAACATTGGCAGCTTGATCATCGGCAATCTGAACCGCGACGGCTATCTGGACGTATCCCTCGAGGACATCGCCCTGCAGAGCCAGTCATCCATCGAGACGGTCGAAGAAATGCTTGCCCTGATTCAATCCTTCGACCCCGTCGGCGTCGCAGCAAGGAGTCTCTCCGAATGCCTCCTGATTCAAGCCAAGCACATCGGTGTTGACAACCCCATCATCGTCAACATTATCTCCAAGCACATGAATCACCTGGAGAATAAGAACTACAAGGCCATTGCCAGGGATCTGAAAATCAAAGTCGAAGATGTTGCGGCGTCGGTCAACGTCATCCGCGGCCTGGAACCCCGTCCCGGGCGTCCCTTCAGCGACGAACCTCCCCACTACATCGTCCCTGATATCCATGTCTACAAGATGGACAATGAGTTTGTCATCATGCTCAACGACGACGGCATGCCGAAGTTGAGGGTGAACTCTCTCTACAAAAAAAGCCTCTCCAAGGGCGAAAAGCTGGCCGGCGATGCGGAAAGCTACATCCAGGACAAAATCCGCTCCGCTGCATGGCTCATTAAAAGCATTCATCAGAGGCAAAAAACCGTTTACCGAGTAATGGAGAGTATTCTGAGGTACCAGAGGGACTTTTTCGAAAAGGGCATCGCTCACCTGAAGCCCATGGTTCTGAGAGACGTGGCCCAGGATATCGGCATGCATGAATCCACCATCAGCCGGGTCACCACCAACAAGTATGCATACACTCCTCAAGGGCTGTTTGAACTCAAGTATTTTTTCAACAGTTCGATCAAACGTAGTTTTGGCGGCGAGATCGCTTCTGCCAGTGTTCAGCAGAAAATCAAAGACATTATCGCGGAAGAGAATCCCAAAAAACCATACAGCGATGATAAAATTGCCAAATTGCTGAAAGAAGACGATATTCACATCGCGAGGCGAACCGTAGCGAAGTATCGGGAAATCCTCGGCGTCCTGCCTTCTAATAAACGCAAGCAGTATTGAAAAGATCACCATTGACAAGGAGGTCGCTATGCAAACTTCTGTGACGTTCAAGAACATCGACTCTTCGGACCATTTAAAAAATTACGTCAGAGAAAAACTTGATCGATTTGACCGCCTCCTGGACAACCCGGCCGAAGCCAGCGTCGTTCTTCAAGTGGAAAAGTTTCGCCACATTGCCGAAATCAATATTGTCGGCGATCGAATGACCATCAATGGAAAAGAAGAGACGGAGGACATGTACTCCGCTATCGACAGCGTGCTCGACAAGCTCGAAATACAGATCAAGAAAACCAAACAGAAAACCAGAGATCGTAGGGGCGCCAAAGCCTACGGCAAAGAACGTATGCTTGAAGCCGCTATGGGCCTTGAGGAATCATCCGCCAAACAGGTCAGGGTCAGGCACATTGACTACAAGCCTATGGATGTCGATGAAGCGGTGCTTCAGATGAACCTGATCAATGACAGTTTCCTGGTCTTCACCAATTCTAGAACCGACCAAGTCAACGTCCTCTACCGACGAAATGATGGTGATTTTGGGCTTATTCAGCCCAGCATGTAATCCGTCCGGCCTCTCCGTTTGATCGATCGGTGGGAGGCCGGCGCGTTTTTTTGCGCCCGTTCGCCCGGAGGGGCTTTCGACATCCCTTCATCGGCGTTAACCCAGTGCACCGGATGTGTCAACCATGAGAATCATAGATGTCCTTCAAAAAGAAGCCATTTTGGACGATTTGCAATCCCGGGATAAAAAGGGCATTTTAGAAGAACTCGTGGCGCCGGTATCTTCGATCGCCGGGACCAATCCTGAAGAACTGGTCAAGGTTCTCATGGAAAGAGAACGACTGGGCAGCACCGGCATCGGCGGGGGCATCGGGATCCCCCACGGAAAGCTGAAAAATATCGACACGCTGGTTCTTGGCTTTGGTTTGAGCCGCAACGGGGTAGACTTCGAATCCATGGACGGCCGTCCGACCTACATCTTTTTTCTTCTCGTTACCCCGGAGAACAGCACTGGTCTGCACCTCAAGGTTCTTGCCCGTGTCTCTCAAATGTTGAAAAGCGAGACCTTCAAGCAAAAACTCAGAAGCGCCGGTAACGGCGAAGAAATCTACAGTATTATCAAAGAGGAAGACGAAGAGTTCTAAGGTGATTCACCACCGCATCATCATTATCACGGGAATCTCAGGGTCCGGCAAGAGTACGGCAATGAGAGCAATGGAAGATCTGGGCTACTACTGCGTAGACAATCTGCCTGTGGCCCTTCTCTCGAAGTTTCTCGAAATGCCCTTCGAATTCAATAAACATATCGTAGGCCTGGCATTTGCGATGGATGTCAGGGAAAAATTTTTCCTAAAAAAATATGAAAAAACCTTTGCGGATCTAAAAGAGAAAGGCTACCAACTCGAGGTTTTTTTTCTCGAGGCTTCCGAAAAAGTGATCCTTCAACGGTACAGCCAGACGCGTAGGCACCATCCGATGACTGAAGGCAGTAGTTTGCTGGAGAACATCCGGCTCGAACAGCAGGAACTCCGTCACCTCAGAAATACAGCAGACCGGATCCTGGACACGACCGCTTTGACCGTCCACGAGTTGAAGGCAAAGATCAAGGAGATGGTCAGCGCTAATCGGCAAACAGAGACGATGCTGATCACCGTTGTTTCCTTCGGCTTCAAGTACGGGACGCCTTACGATGCTGATCTCATCATGGATGTCCGTTTTCTGATCAATCCCTATTTCGTCCCTGAATTGAAAGTGCTTGACGGCGAATCAGATGCCGTTAGCGCGTACGTTCTTAAAGATCCCAACGCCCACATTTTTCTCCGCTATTACCTCGACCTGCTTGACTTTCTTATTCCGCTGTATGAAAAAGAGGGCAAGGCTTACTTGACGATCGCCATCGGTTGCACCGGCGGTCAACACCGTTCGGTTACCCTCTCTCGCCTGATTCACAATCACCTCCAACAGCAGGGCTGGAACGTGGGTCTGACGCACCGGGACATCGGTCAGCAGGGAGCCCGGGAACCGTCTTCACCGTCCATGAGTTGTTGACATCGGTGACCGGCGCCATCGGGAGGCTTTTCATCCAACCGCCGACAGCCCGAACGCGGAATTGAATTTATCCATGAGACCCTGAGGAAAGACATGATCGGTATTGTCATCGTAACCCACAGCCGCCTCGGCGACGCCCTTATCGAAGCGGCAGAGTTTATTACCGGCGGGCCTATCGAAGCGACACTCGCCGTTTCCATCGACATCAACCAGAACCCCGAGGACCTTCGCCGCAAGATCGCTACCGCCATCCGAAAGGTCAAGAAGACCGAAGGGATCCTGATTCTGACGGACATGTTCGGCGGTACGCCCTCCAATTTGAGCTATTCATTTCTAGAAGAGGGAAAAGTCGAGGTGATCTCGGGAGTCAACCTGCCGATTCTTATCCAGGCCGTCAATACACGAGGGAAAAAAGCGCTGCCGGCCCTGGCGGCCGCCCTGGAAACCTTCGGGAAAAAAAGCATATCCCTTGCCAGCGGCATCCTGAAAGGCAACAAGCGGAGCTGATCCCTTG
>JASFIA010000217.1:0-5392 GCA_050122915.1 Desulfobacterales bacterium
GTTGAGATGTCGTCGTTTAGTTTGACATACTGATGTGAGAACTGCGCCGCGATGATGCGGGCAAGCTTTTCATCGTCGAGCAGACCTTCCTCCATGCATAGCTGGCCGATCATCTGCTTCGAGATGTTCTTTTTGGAGAGGACGTAGCGCAGATCCTCCTGCGATAAAAAGCCCAGTCGCAGGGCCCAATCTCCGAACCGCAGTTGTTTGTAAGCCTTTGGTGACATGATTAGGGTGCTGGATCCCGGCGCCGGTTAGCCAAGCGGATCACTGGGAAAAGATTAAAATACGGTTCCCGCCAACTGGAAGATCGGCAGATACATGGCCACGACGATCACACCGATGACCAGTCCCATCACCAGCATCAGGGTCGGCTCAACGGCGGATGAAATCATGGCCAGTCGGTTTTCGACGTCACTGTCATAAAAATCGGCGATTTCGTTGAGTACCATCTCCAGCTCACCGCCGCTTTCTCCGGCGGCAATCATCCGGGTGGCAAGAGCGGGGAAGACCTGGGCATCTTCGAGAGCTTCGGAAAAGGACGCCCCTTCCTCGAGATGTCGCGTCACCGTCCGAAGGCGGGCCTCGACAAATCGATTGTTTACCACATTGGCAGAGATGGTGACCGCATCGATCAGGGTGGTTCCCCCTTCCAAAACCACAGAGGCCGTTCTGGCAAACTGAGCGGCGGCATAATTCAGGAAAAGACTCCCAAGAACGGGTACCCGCAGTTTCATCCGATGGATGGTATAAAGAACGATTTCATAGGTTCTGGCGTAGGCGAAAGCGGCTGCCAGGATTACCAGAAGCACCAGGATCATCACCATGTGGTTCTTCAGGCCGTTTGCGGTGGCGATCAGCAGGGTGGTCAGTGCTGGCAGTTCGGTGCCGGTTTCAAGATAGGTCTGAGTGAACGACGGCACCACGTAAGTCATCAAAAGCGTCAACACGCCTGTAGATGCCAGGATGAGAATCAGGGGATAGGTGGAGGCGGTATACAGTTTTTTCCGGAGAGCGGCCGTCTTTTTCAAATAGTCGATATAGCGGGTGACGGCCAATGGGATGTTGCCGCTGCGCTCCCCTGCTTTGATGGAGGCCACGTAAAGATTGGAGAACGCATGAGGGTGCTTTGCGCAGGCATCTGACAATGCATCTCCGGTGGAGACGTCATAGCGGACCTGCTGAATGATGTCGATGAAATCGGATTTCCCTGCCTTCTCGATGATGGCATCGAGGGCCGCCACGATGGGAATTCCCGTCTTCACGAGAACCAGAAATTCCTGGTTGAAGCTGAAGAAATCCCTACGGCGATAGCGCTTGAAGGTTGGCTTGAAGAAAGACCCCAAGCGAAAGCGCTCTTCGCTGTGGATGGTGTAGACGAAATGACCCTCTTTCTCCAGCTCCCACCTCAAGGCGGATTTGCTGTCGGCAGACATCGTCTGCTTCAAGAAGCGGCCATCTGGGCTTGCGTATTTGCATCGAAATGTCGGCATAGGCAACGCCATCGCCCACGACAGGGGACTGTCCTCACTCCCGGGTCAGCAACCTAGCAGGCGATTTTCAACGACTATCCGGTTAATCCCTGTTGTCCTCTTAAGATCATATATTGTGTAAAGTCAAGATATCAAATGAAATATTGCCTGATGTGGTGTGAGACGGATGCCCAATCCCCAAGATGTGGGATCCGTAGAGAGGGAATCTGAGGCGCTATCTCAACGGAGGCTGTATTTGGTAATTAACCTGGACAGATACGTTCTTTGAATATCCATAATTTTAGCGGCTTTGCTGCGATTGCCGCCGGTGTGCTCAAGGTTGAGCTGAATGAATTCCTTCTTGAACCGGTTAAGCGCCTCATTGAGTGTCAGGCCCACTTCAAGGCCTGTTTCGCAGGGGCGCGAACTGAAAATCGGAAGGTCCTCCGTTAAAATTTCCGGGCCTTCCCCCATCACCACGGCTCTCTCGATGGCGTTCTGCAATTCCCTGATGTTGCCCGGCCATTCGTAGGTCTTCATTCTTTCGATGGCCTCTTCGGAGAGTCTGAGCTTCTGAAGGCCCCGTTCGGACTTGAAGCGCTCGAGAAAATAGTCGGCCAACAGGGGGATGTCCGACTTCCGTTCCCGAAGCGCCGGCATCCGGATTTGCACGATATTCAACCGATAAAAAAGATCTTCTCTGAATTTGCCATCCACAACTTCCTGGGCGATATCCCGATTGGTCGCGGAGATGACCCTCACATCCACCCCGATGGATTCATTACCGCCGACCCGGTAGAACACCCCCTCTTGGAGAACTCTCAGCAGCTTGGCCTGCATTCCGCCGCTCATCTCGCCGATTTCGTCCAGGAAGATCGTTCCCCCGTCAGCCACCTCGAATTTTCCGATTTTTCGTTTGAGGGCTCCCGTAAAAGCCCCCTTCTCGTAGCCGAAGAGTTCTGCCTCAAGGAGCGTTTCCTGCATTGCGGCGCAATTGAGAATGACCAGGGGGCCATCGCCGCGGCTGCTGGAACTGTGGATGAGTCGAGCCAGGAGTTCCTTTCCCGTGCCGCTTTCGCCAAGGATCAGCGTCGTCGTGTTGGATTTGGCAACCTTCAGGGCCTCGGTCACCACTTTCTTGATGGCACGGCTCTCACCGATCATCTGATGCTTGGCGGACAATTCTTGTTTAAGGGATCGGTTTTCCTCTTGAACCTTTTCGAAACGCTCCGCATTGGTGATGGCTCTGGCGGCCACTTCGGTGAAGACCGACAGCAGGTCGAGATCGTCTTCCTGCAGGGGGGATCCGTCCACTTTGTCGATGATTTGAAGCACCCCAACCGTTTTGCCATCCACCTTCATGGGGGCACAGGCGATGGAACGGGTCTCGAAATGCAGTGATTTGCTGATGCCGCTGTCCCATAGGGGGTTTCGCTTGACATCGGGGATCAGCAAGGGGGTGCCGGTTTTGGCTACATGCCCAGCGATGCCCTTGCCAAGGTCCACTGTGAAAGCCTTGACCTGTTTCCGCTTTTCACCGGTGGTGGCCCGAAAGACCAGCTTTTGGGTTTTGTGGTTCAGGAGCATCAGGGAACTGGCCTTGACGTTCATGACGTTCGAGGCTGTTTCCATGATGAGCCCCAATAGCCGATCGAGGTCCCGGACAGAAGATACCCAGCTGGATATCTCTTTGAGGCGCTCAATCAAACTGTCGGTTGATTGGGTCTTGGATGCCATGTCGTTACCTGTGACAAATACCGAATACCTTTTGAGAATTCGGTCGAAGTTGTTGGAAAATGAAAAATGCCCGATGACTGCAGAACGGGCTGATTACCAGTACGTCCATTGGGCGGTCTTGATGACGCAGAGTCCCGGCGCTAAATTCGTTATCGAGTGCGACAGTGTCGGTATGAACAGGTTTCGGGTGCGCGCCAGCACCCCTGCGTATATCAGTCCTGCCAAAATGCCGGGTAGCCACCTGTGGTGCTCGAAACCAAAGGCGATCGAAACGATCGAAATGAACGGCGGGGTGACGCTGCCCAAAGGGACACATAGATAATTTTCAGAAATCAGAACCCGCTGGGCGAAGGATCTCCAAAACAGCTCTTCCATCAGCGGCAGGACGATTACGGCACCCATGAGCCTTACGGCCATGAGCCGGCAGACATCTCTTCCCGTCCCAAGCCCCCCGGGGTTGAAATCGGAAGATCCGGGTTGAGGGTAGGTGCCTTCGAGACCAACCCAGATCACGACGACCAACACCCCGGCCCCAACGGCCATCCACCGCCATTCCCAATGGAATTCATGCCGCACCCTGGGCCATATTCCCAGCAAAACAATGCCGGTGATCCCTGTTTTGATACCGTAAGCGACCCCGGGGTGGGTGCCTAAACCCCTCAGCCATAGGTCAGCAGGGCAAATACCGCAAACGGCAGCGTGTAAGGAAGCCATGGGTAGCAATTGACCAGGGCGAATCGGGTATCGATGGCTCTCAAGGCGAGGTGAGCGGTGCCAATCACGGCCCCTTCTTTAGGATGCCATTGAAATTTGCACATTAGTACAACTTTTCCCTAAAAGCAATAACCCTTTGGTTTGCGTGTCGAGGTGGGGCTGCCGCTGCCGAGGTCTTCATTCGGGCAGCCGGATGCACCCCATGGGTAATGGATAACCAGGAGACCCTATTCGTTTCGGCAACCCTCGAAATCCCATGCGTGCGGGTCCCTCGAGCCTCTACAAACCGCCGGGGGTGGTCTGTTGGCCCCTCGTTTTCGATGGCAAATGTTTCCGCCTGAAGGTGCCGATAACTGAACAATCCAATGATATTCTCAACTTAACACTATAAATTCATCAGATTATGGCCTATACTTTCACCTGAGGTTGACTGTGCCTCAGCTTGGGTTTTATATCGGCGAATCTAATCAACGCCGCAATGCCTTTTTCCGGCAGGGTGCTTTTGGGCAGGCCAACCGGTAGGTTGCGGTGGAATTCAAGGAGCGTGCAGATGCCGGAACGGAGCAGATGGGATTGCCGGGTATGGACAGCACTCGCTGTCCTTCTGATGCTGATGGCTGTCGGGTGTGGTTCCGACGCTGAAAAAAAAGTGCGTTATCTGGACAGCGGAAAAGCATATTACGAAAAAGGAGACTATCGGGCTGCAGAAATCGAATTTAAAAATGCGGTCCAGATCGATCCTCAGTTTTCAGAGGCCCATATTGAGCTTGGAAATACCTACCTGAAGTTGGGTGATGCCTCTTCGGCTTTCAGATCCTATTCATCGGCCGCCAAAATCGTTCCTGAAAACACCGATGTTCAACTTAAACTCGGCACCTTTCTTCTACTGGCCAACCGGCTTGAAGATGCCGGAGAGAAAGCGGACTTCTTGCTTTCCCGCAATCCGGATTCGCCGGACGCGCTGATGCTTAAAGCCAATGTCATGGCGCGCTCCAATGATTTCGATGGTGCGACCGAGATGTTTTCGAGAGTGATCGACATCGACCCAGACCGCGCAGACGCCCATCTGGGGCTAGCCGGTGTGCTCAATCGGATGGGCCAGCAGGCCGCTGCCGAAACCCATTTGAAGGCAGCGGTGGCGGCAGCTCCGGACGACACCCAGGCAAGAATTGCCCTCGCCAGGTTTTATATCGGACGGCAATCCCTGGAGAAGGCGGCATCGGTTCTCAAGGATGGTATCGACCGTCAGCCGGAAAAGATCGAATATCATCTGGACCTCAGCAATCTGTATTGGCGCTCTGGACAGAAGGATGCCGCCGAAGCGGCGTTCCGCCGAGCCATCGAGGTCGATCCCACCAACATTTTGCCATTGATGGCGTATGCGGACTATCTGGACAAGACGGACCGTCGGGATGAGGCCCTGGTTTACCTGAATAGGGCTCTCGACATCGAGCCCGACAACCCGCAAG
>JASFIA010000218.1:0-5388 GCA_050122915.1 Desulfobacterales bacterium
AAGGGCGACGCGCTCTACTTTTCCCACGGCTTTTCCATCGTCTACAAGGATCAGACCGGTGTGATCCCCCCGGACGACGTCGACGTTATACTGGTGGCACCCAAGGGCTCCGGCACAACGGTCCGAACCAACTTTATCGACGGCAGCGGGATCAACTCCAGTTTTGCCATCTTCCAGGATTTTACCGGCAACGCCAGAGAGCGGGCCCTGGCCGTCGGCATCGCCATCGGGTCGGGCTATCTCTTTCCCACCACGTTCCAGAACGAGGTGTTCAGCGACCTCACCGGCGAACGGGGGATTCTAATGGGGGCCCTGGCGGGGGTGATGGAAGCCCAATACAACCTCTTGAGGAGCAAAGGCCACAGCCCCAGCGAATCCTTCAACGAAACGGTGGAGGAACTGACCCAGAGTCTCATTCGCTTAGTGGCCCAAAACGGTATGGACTGGATGTTCGGCAACTGCAGCACCACGGCTCAGCGGGGCGCTCTGGACTGGGCCCCTCGGTTCCGCAAGGCCGTGGAGCCGGTTTTCTCAGACCTCTATAAAAGCGTCGTATCGGGTGATGAAACACGGCGGGTCATGGAATCGTGCAGCACGCCGGACTACCGGGAGAAGCTTCAGAAAGAACTGGACGAAATCGGCAATTCGGAGATGTGGAGAGCCGGCGCGGCCGTTCGCTCCCTGCGTCCTGAAAATCGAGGGTAGACGGCCCCCCGAACGACCGGGCACCGGGCAGGACGCCCTCCCGGTTTTCGAAAACATCCCGGGGGGATGTGCCCCCAAGGAAAACCAATGACACCGATCTATCTGTACGACACGACACTGAGGGACGGCTCTCAAGGAGAAAGCATCACCTTCAGCGCCGAAGAGAAACTCTTCGTTGCCAGGAAGCTCGACAGCTGCGGCTTTCATTACATTGAAGGCGGCTGGCCCGGGTCCAACCCGAAGGACATGAAATTCTTCGAAATGGCCCAGAAGGTCACTTTCGAAAATGCCCGGCTGACGGCCTTCGGCGCCACCCGCAAACCCGGGATCGACTCCGGGGAGGATGCCAACATCAACGCCCTGATCGACAGCCGGGCTCCAGTGATCGCCATCTTCGGCAAAAGCTGGGATCTGCATGTCGAAACCATCATGGGAAATACCCTGGAAGAAAATTTAGCCATGATCAGGGACTCCGTCTCTTACCTCAAAGGGCATGGCCGTGAAGTCGTCTATGACGCCGAGCATTTCTTCGACGGCTTCAAGGCCAACCGCCAATACACCCTGAACACCATCGAGGCCGCGGCACTGGCTGGGGCGGACTGGATCGTGCTGTGCGACACCAACGGCGGCTCCCTCCCCTTCGACATCCAATCCGGCACCCGGGCGGTGATCGACATGCTGGACGGCCTTCCCCGGCCTAAGGACGGCAGACCGCCCCCATCCGTCGGCATCCACACCCACAACGACGCAGCCATGGCCGTAGCCAATACCATCGTTGCCGTACAGGAGGGGGCAACCATGGTTCAGGGCACCGTCAACGGCTACGGCGAAAGATGCGGCAATGCTGACATCACCTCCATCATTCCAGTGTTAAAGCTCAAGATGGGCCTGGACTGCATTTCGGACGCCAACTTGTCCCGACTGAAGAGCCTGTCGCGGTTCGTGAGCGAAACCGCCAACCAGGTGCCCTTCAGCAACCGGCCTTTCGTGGGCGAAAGCGCGTTCGCCCACAAAGGCGGCATCCACGTCAGTGCCATCATGAAAGAGCCCAGGGCATATGAGCACATCGATCCCAAACTGGTGGGCAATGATCGGCGGATCCTGATGTCCGATCTTGCCGGCAAAAGCAACGTCGTATTCAAGGCCAGGGAGATGGGCATTGCGCTGGAGTCCAACGGCACCGACAGCCGGGACATCGTTGACAAGGTCAAAGAACTCGAGGACCAGGGCTACCAGTTCGATGTGGCCGACGGCTCCCTGAAGATCCTGCTGGAAAAATTCACTCAGCAGTACGTGCCCCGATTCGAGCTGAAGTCCTTCAGGGTATCCATCGAAAAAGACGAGGAACTTCCCTGCTCGGCCCACGCGACGATCAAAATCGCCGTGGGGGACAACCAGGAAATCACCGCCGCCGAGGGCCAGGGGCCTGTGAGCGCCCTCGACAATGCCCTTCGCAAGGCCCTGGTTCGTTTCTATCCGGAATTGAAAACCATGCGCCTGGTGGATTTCAAGGTTCGGGTCATCGACGGTCGGGATGCCACTGCTGCCAAGGTGAGGGTCCTTATTGCCTCGCGGGACCAGGACGAGGTCTGGTACACCATCGGGGTGTCCAAGGATATCATCGAGGCCAGCTGGCAGGCCCTCACTGACAGCTTTCAATACAAGCTGGCCAAGGAGCAGGGGAAACGGTCATCAAGCGCCGCCTTAAACAGCCAGGCCATATAGCCAGCTTTTCATCCCCCTCGGGGTGCCGGGACAGGGGCCTTGCGGGGGCGGGGGCGGGTAAATCGTCAGGAGATGACATGGCAGCCATAGGAAGGTGTAATGCCGCAGGGAGCGACCGCACCGGTTCCCTGCGGCCCATGCTCGCTTAAGCCCCGACGCAGTCCATGGCCCAGCCGCTCGGGGCACCGATTAGACACCTCGTCAATGCCTTCCGCGGGATTCGACCACGTCCACCAATCCCTGTCCACCGGATCGGTTTTCATGGCCCCCGCAACCATTAACCCCATAACGCCACATCAGCCGTCGCCGGCGAACGGTCGACCGTTCTCTGTCGGTATCGTCGGCGGACGGTCAGGAGCCAACAGCCATGAGCAACAATCGCATTACCATATTCGACACCACCCTGAGGGACGGTGAACAGAGCCCCGGCGCCAGCATGAACACGGGGGAGAAACTGCGGCTGGCCGTCCAACTCGAAAAGCTGGGCGTGGATGTCATCGAGGCCGGGTTCCCCGCCGCTTCCGAAGGGGACAAGGAGGCCGTTTCGGCCATCGCCGGGAGAATAAAAAAGAGCCAGGTCTGCGGCCTCGCTCGGGCGACCCGTCACGACATCGACAAGGCCTGGGCCGCCATCCGGCATGCCGCCAACCCAAGGATCCACACCTTTATCGCCACCTCCGACATCCACTTGGAATACAAGCTTAAGAAAACCAGGGACGAGGTGGTCGAGGCAGCCGTCGAGGCCGTGCGCTATGCGAAGCAGTTCACCGATAACGTCGAGTTTTCCGCCGAAGACGGTTCCCGGAGCGATCGGGATTACCTGTGCCGCATCTTCGAAGCGGCCATCGATGCCGGCGCCACCACCGTAAACCTTCCGGATACGGTGGGCTACGCCATTCCAGAGGAATTCGGCGAAACGGTCCGATACATTCGCGAGCACACCCCCAACATCCACAAGGCCGTTTTGAGCGTCCACTGCCACAACGACCTGGGACTTGCCACCGCCAACACCGTCGCCGCCTTGAAGGCCGGGGCACGGCAGGCGGAGGTGACCATCAACGGCATCGGGGAGAGGGCCGGGAACACCTCCATGGAAGAGGTGGTCATGGCCCTGCGAACCCGGAAGAACAGTTTCGGCCTGACGACCGACATCGTCACCGAGCACATTTACGCATCGAGCCGGTTGGTGACGATGATCACCGGCATCCTTGTTCAACCCAACAAGGCCATTGTCGGCGCCAACGCATTCGCCCACGAAGCGGGCATCCACCAGGACGGCATGCTGAAAAACCCCATGACCTACGAGATCATGAGGCCCGAGACCATCGGACTGTCCAAGACACAGCTGGTTCTGGGCAAGCACTCCGGCCGCCACGCCCTGCTCGAACGGCTCCGGGAACTGGGCTACGAGTTGTCCGACGAGGAGCTGAACCTCGTTTTCACCGCCTTCAAGCGGCTGGCGGACAAAAAGAAGAACGTGGTCGACGAAGATCTGGAAAGCCTTGTGGCCGAGGGCATCCTCCGGACTGCCGATGTCTTCAAACTGGAGTATCTCCATGTTACCAGCGGCACAACGGTGATGCCCATGGCCAGCGTGGAGATGGCCATCAACGGGCGGTCCTGCCGGGGCGCCACCTACGGCAACGGTCCAATCGATGCGGCCTACAACACCATCGCGGAGTTGACCGGAACCAAGGCGGAGCTATTGCGCTTTTCGATCAGCGCCCTGACTGGCGGTACCGATGCCCAGGGCGAGGTCACCGTACGCCTCCGGGAAAACGGCCTCCTGGCTCTGGGCAAAGGCGCCGACCCGGACATCATTACCGCCAGCGCCAAGGCCTATGTCAACGGCCTGAACCGGCTCGAATATCTGAAAACCCATCCGGTTTCCGACCGGCAGGGCCTATAGAGGCGTCCCCGGAACCCGTCCGTCATCGGGCCGAATAGGAAAACGCCGGGAACGATGGTCTGTTCCTGGCGTTTCGGTCTGATGCCTGAGGGCTTGCGCCCGTCTCATCCCCGTCGGACCGGCTGGCGCAAGCGTCCCCCCCTGCCGCTTAGGCTTTGCTGCGGCACTTGCCGGGAGGGCGAAGCGATGATTACAGCGCCGGGGACTCGCACATGGTGGAGATGGTGTCGATATAGTCGCTCTGTCCCTTGTAGAGCCGGGACATCTCGATCATGATGCCAGCGATTTGGGCCAAGGCCTGTACAAAATTCACATCGTCCAGGGTGAACTCCCATTTCTCGGCGGTATACGCCCTGACGGCACCAATGGCGTCGTCTCCGATCATGATGGGTATGGACAGGATCGACGAAATGCCCTCCTTCTTGGCGGCCTCAGGGTACTGGATCCTGGGGTCGTCCCCCACATCATAGACCGCGACGGGCCCCTCCTTGAGGGAATCCGCTATGGAGCGCAGTGCACTGACGGTCCCCTTGTTCAGGTACTCCCTGCTCAATCCGGCGGAAGCCGCCAACTCCAGCTCCTTTGTCTCCCGGTTGATCAAGAAAAGCGCGCACCCTTTGAGGCTCAGAGCGGAATGAATGCTCTCCACCGTCTTGCGGATAATCTCCTCCGGCTCTCTCGATTTCGATAGGGATCTCGAAATAGTGATCAGGGTATCATAATTGACGGCCAGGTTTTTCATGGGGACCTCCCTATCCGGTATGGGGTTGGCATGAAAACGCTACTGCAGGGCCAATGCCACTGCTCCCCCTGTCGGGGCTTTGGGGTAAGAAACCCGGACGGTGCGCCAGTGGCTGTCGGCGTGCACTCCGATTCCCGGAAAGATTCCCGGGCGGGATAGTGGACCCGGCCAACAGATTCCTGAAGACACTGAGCGGGTGAAGGTGATCGGCTTGAAGCGTCGGATGAGGAATCGGCTGGCGCCGTCCGGCAGACAGTGACGGCAGGATCCATCAGGCGATTATATC
The DNA here is from genome assembly GCA_050122915.1 of Desulfobacterales bacterium. Classification (GTDB taxonomy): domain Bacteria; phylum Desulfobacterota; class Desulfobacteria; order Desulfobacterales; family UBA5852; genus CALNZV01. The sequence goes on from JASFIA010000218.1 coordinate 5,368, forward strand.
AGCATAGAATAAGAGGGAGCA
>JASFIA010000219.1:0-5386 GCA_050122915.1 Desulfobacterales bacterium
ATTCACCGTTGGTCCCCGTTCTCTTCTGAAGGACCCCTGGCGGCAATGGGCGGCAGGCCCCGGTCGGAACGCCGGCCAATCACTGTCGCCCACGGGCTATGGGCTGTCTGCGCTCCGAACCGAAGACGGATCGGTAACGGGGCGCTGAAGGATTCCCTGGTAGCGCTCGATATAGCGGCGGGCCGTCGCCTTGTGGTTGAAGGCGGCGGCGCTCTCGGTCATGATGCGGCGGATATGACCGGCCTTGGCCTCCCCGGGCAGTCGGTGGAATGCCATGGCCTGATCGATCGCCCATCGCAACCCCCCGGTGTCATAGGTTTCGAAGAGAAATCCGTTACCGCTGTTCTTCCCGGTATCGAGTTGCCGGACCGTGTCCCGAAGCCCGCCAACGGCGTGGACGACCGGCAGCGCCCCGTAAATGGCCCCGATCATCTGGGGCAGTCCGCAGGGCTCGAAGCGGGAGGGCATTAGGATGAAGTCCGCAGCCCCGTATCCCAGGTGCTCCATGGCCCCGTTGTAGTCAATGACGGCGACCCGGTCCTCGAATCCATGAAACGCTCTGATATCCCTGAATACCTGCTGGTAGGCGCCGTCGGCGACGAACACCACCTGAAGCCCCTCCTCCCGGTAGCTGAACATGACCTGATAGAAGATATCCGACAGCAGCTGACACCCTTTCTGAACGGGGTCGAGGCGGGAGGGCCAGAACACCAGGGGTGAGGATGGATCCTTCGCCAGGCCCAGCTTTTCCTGCAAGGCCAGCTTGTTGACGGCCTTGGCTTCCAGGGCGTCGTCGGGCCCGTAGACCGCCGCCAGATGAGGATCCGAAGACGGATCGAAGGATGGGTCCGGGGCGTTCAGTATGCCGGCGGCCGCTCCCGACTCCCACTTCCGGAGCATCTCATTTTGCAGATGATCGCTGACCAGGTCATGGACCCCGGAGATGATCTCAGAAAGAAAGGTAGGGCTGACCACCGTGACGGTTTTGGCAGCAAAAACCCCGCTCACCAGAAGATCCACCGGATTGGTGAAACGGCTGTTCTCGTAGTTGTCCGGCATCCGGCCAAAATACAGAGAATCCCAAAACACCGTGGGATCGATGCCCCGCTCCTCGATGACCGACAGCAGGATTTCCATGGTATGGACGTTGTGCACCGAGAATAGAGACGGGATGCCCATCCGCCCTGCTGCCGCCGGTATCAGCCCCGTCATCCAATCGTTGCAATGGATCAGGTCGGGAGCCACCCGGGGGATGATGGTGTTGATCACCTCCCGCTGAAAGGCCAGAGACAGTCGAATGTTGTCATCACTGTCCCCCGCGTAGACCGTCAATCGCTTTGCAAAGGCATGGTCTTCGGCCAGATGAAGCCGCTCCTCGGGAAGGATGCGACGCATGGCGCGCTGCTCTTGCCTCAGGACCTCGGACAGACAGTCGCCGAAAATGGCCCGATAATTGGGAATGGCCACATGGACGTCGGCTCCCTGGCGATAGAGCTCGCAGACGAGGGCGGCGGAGACATCGGCCAGCCCGCCGGCCTTGGCCCTCAGGCACCCCGATATGGACCCCATGCGATTCGGCAGGTAGGTGACTTCGGGGGTCACCACCAGTACCCTGGGGAGTTCACGTTTCTTCCGGACCATCGGTCCTCCTGTGTATCCTCTCGTGTGGCCGCTGCCCACCGCGGGTGGCCGGGCCTCTTCAGCGGTCTGGTTGTCAATCGTTTGAAGCCGGCTGCGTTTTCCCCCCTTGCCGATGAACCCTTTGACCTCCGTGTGCCAGAGGACGGTGATTTTGGGATGGGACAACACCTTTTCAGACAAGATCGGGCTCGCGGAAAAATGCCCCTTACCCACCAGGAGATCGATGTGGTCGACAAACCGCGTCAGATGCAGACTTTCCTCCGCGGCGCGGTTGCCCCCGCCAATGACCGCCACCCGCTGCCCCGCATGGAAGGGGCTGTCGCAGGCAGACCCAGTCGCCTGTAGCGGCTTCCCGTGGCGATCAGGAAGGCTTGGGTGCTGTATTGGCCCCCCGAGGCCGTTCGAGCGCACCGGTACCGGTCGTGTGGGTGAATCCCGTCCACGTCCCGGGCCTGGAGAATCTCCACCCCGAAGCGCCCGGCCTGCTGCCTGAGCCGGCGGGCCCTGCACCGACCACGACGATATCGTCGGAATAATGCGTTTGCCCTGATTCTTCTCGATCACCAGCTTTTCGCTTTCGGGATCGGTTTCGATGTCCACCCACCGGCAGGGAATCTGATGCTCGCCCAGAAACTGTTTGCTTCGTCGGCAGTCCGGGAACCAGGTGGCGCCGTATACGGTCGGTGTCGATGCGCCCATGATGGTTTCTTATCCTGATTTCAACGGTCACGGATGCGGCGGCCCGTCGCGAAATCGGTTACGAAGGGTCGGGTGACTATAGGCCGAGGAGCGACTTCCCCACCGCGGCCGCCCCCACTAGGGCTGCCTTGTCGTTCACGATGACCCGAACCCCGATGGTCTCCATCACCTCTGAAAACCGCCCCTTGTCCCGGAATGCGTCCATGAATGGCGAGGATTTCAAAATGGGCAGAATCTTTGGAGGGATCCCCCCGCCCAGAAAAACCCCACCGGTGGTCATGCCTGTCAAGGCCAGGTTGCCGGCAACGGCCCCCAAGATCCGACAAAACCGCTCAAGCGTCTCCCGGCTCAGGGGGTCGTCTCCGTCGATGGCGGCATCCGCGATGACCCTGGCCGGATCCTGGTCGACCATCCGCTGCCGGGTCTCCGGCACCTCGGCAATCCCGCCGATGGCTTTTAGCCCCTTGTAGATGTTCACGATCCCCTGTCCGGACAGAAGCCGCTCGACACTGACATGGCCGAAGCGCCCTCTGAGATGGCGCCACAGATTCATCTCCACCTCGTCGGTCGGAGCGAAGTCCGAATGGCCCCCTTCGGAGGGCAGAGGGACATATCGGCCATCGAGACAAAGGAGGAACGCCTGTCCCAGACCGGTGCCGGGAGCCACCAGGGCCATGTTGTTCTTCAGCCGCACGGGCGCCGCGTTCAGGGGCTCGAGTTCCGCTGGCGCCATGAGGGGGATCGCCATGGCCGTGGCTCCGAGATCATTGATCAGGCGCACCCGATGCCAGCCGAAACGGGTCTGCAGGCGTTTTTCTGAAACCACCCATGGAAGGTTGGTGACGGTCGCCTCCCCGTCGATCACCGGGCCGGCGATGCCGAAACAGGCCGCCTTTATCAGCGCCTGGTGTTTTTTCAGCATGGCGTCGATGATTCCATCGATTCCGTCGAAGGAACCGCTGGGAAAAGTCTCCGTGACGACGGGATCGGGCCGACCGCTGCCGAAGGGGAAGAGGCCCATATAGGTCTTGGTACCCCCGATGTCCCCCGCCATGATGCAGGGGGTGTCAGCCGAAAGTGCCTTGTCTGGCCTCTCCATCGCGATTCACCTCGTTTCGTCCGTTGATTCAATACCCCGGTTCATCGTCTCCGTCCTCCACGTCGATCAGCCGGGCAGCCGCCTCGTCCAGCATCCAGATCAGCCGACCGTTGATGGGTCGAATCCCCTGAGCCGGCAACCGCTCGGGCCGGTAGGGTCCATCCAATATCTCTTTGATGATCGGGGCTTTTTGAGCACCTGACACCAGAAAGACGATCTGCGCCGCCCGGTTGATGATCTCGGGGGTCAGGGTGATCCGCCAGGTGCCAAGGGCATCGACATAGACCGGCACCACCCGGCGGGGCGGTTCATTGTCGCCGTCGGTACCAGCGATCCGGCAGCCGGGAAAGAGTGAGGCCGTGTGGCCATCGGCACCCACCCCCAGAAGAACCATGTCGAAGCGTCCCGCCGATCCGGCAAAAAAGACGTCGAGATCCGCTTCGTAGGCATCCGCCGCTTCTGCGGGATGGCCGTCGCCCTTAATGGGATGAATGTTCGCGTCCGGCACCGGCACCCGGCTGAGCAAGGCTTCCGCCGCCATGCGATAGTTGCTTTCAGGGTGATCCGCCGGTACATTCCGCTCGTCCCCCCAGAAGAAATGAACCCGCTGCCAGTCGACCCCGCCGGGCAGGGGGCTTTCGGCCAACCGCCGATAAAGTGCTGTGGGCGTCGATCCTCCTGACAGGGCCACGCAAAAGCGGTTTCGCAGAGCGATGGCCCGCTCAGCGCTTTCCAAAAACCGGCGAGCGGCCCCATCGGCCAGGGCGTCGGCCGTCGGAAATATCTCCACTGCCCAACCCGTGTTACTCATGATCGGTGCACCCGGACTTCCACTGGTGGCCTTCCTTTTCGAGGAGTTCGACCGCCGCCACCGGTCCCCAGCTGCCCTGGTCGTAGGCAGACAGGGGGGGAGCCTCGTCGGACGTCTCCCAACCGCCGACCAGGGGATCCACCAGTTGCCAAGCCCGCGTAATCTCGTCGCTCCGGGCGAAGAGCGAGGCATCCCCATGGATCGCATCCAGCAGAAGCCGCTCGTAGGCATCCGGCATATCGTTGTTCTTGAACGCATCCCGGTAATGAAACTCCATGTCCACCGTCCGAATCTCCCGGGTCCGGTCCGGCACCTTGGCATCGAAACTGAAGTGAATCCCCTCATCGGGCTGAATGCACAAGGACAGGCGGTTGGCCGACGGGCATTGGAAGGCGCAGAACATGCTGTACGGGGGCCGCTTGAACTCGATGGTGATTTCGGAAACCTTTCGAGCCATGGCTTTTCCCGATCGCAGGTAGAAGGGGACCCCTTCCCACCGCCAGTTGTCAACGAAGAGTTTCACGGCGGCGTAAGTCGGGGTCGCAGAGCCGGCCGCCACGCCCGACGCCTCCTGGTAGCCCGAGTACTGCCCCCGCACGGCATCGTCCAGCCGGATGGGGCGGATGGCACTGAGCACCTTGACTTTTTCGTTTCGGAGGGTATGAGCATCGAAGGGGGCCGGGGGCTCCATGGCCACGAGGGTCAGCAACTGGAGCAGATGATTTTGAAACATGTCCCTAATCACACCCGCCCGATCGTAGTAACCGGCCCGGTGCCCCACATCGACGCTTTCGGCCACGGTGATCTGAACGTTGCTGATGTAGTTTCGGTTCCATATGGGTTCGTATACCGCATTGGCAAAACGAAAATAGAGGATGTTTTGTGCGGTCTCCTTCCCCAGATAGTGATCGATCCGATACACCTGCTCCTCGGAAAAAACCGAATGGATGGTGTCGTCCAGTTTTGACGCGGAAGTCAGATCGTGACCGAAGGGCTTTTCGATGACGATATCCCGGCGCCCTCCCCGGGACTCCGACAGACCGGCAGTTCCCAAACAGTCGACGACCTCGGGGAAAAGGCCCGGAGCGGTGGCGAGATAGTAGAGGCGGTTGCCGGCGCAGCCATTTTCGATCTCC
>JASFIA010000220.1:0-5354 GCA_050122915.1 Desulfobacterales bacterium
GGCCGTCATCAGCCTCCCGGGGGCACCGGTCGCCGGTTGAACAGGATCGACGAGCAATGATTATTCTGGGTATCGAGTCCTCCTGCGACGAAACCGCTGCAGCGGTCGTCAAGGACGGCCGTTTGGTTCTCTCGTCGGTGGTGGCGTCCCAGGCGGAGGTGCACCACCGATGGGGGGGCGTGGTGCCGGAACTGGCTTCCCGACAGCATATCAAGGCCATCGTCCCAGTGGTTAAAGACGCCGTCGACGCCTCCGGGCTTGACAGCCACGAATTGAACGGAGTGGCGGCAACACAGGGCCCCGGACTGGTCGGATCTTTGCTGGTCGGTTTCTCCTTTGCCAAAGCCTTCGCCTTCGGGCTCGGCATCCCCTGGGTGGGTGTGAACCATCTCGAGGGGCACATTCAATCCCTGTTTCTGGTCGACAGTCCGCCGGAATTCCCCTTCGTGGCTCTGCTGGCATCCGGAGGCCACACCAGTCTCTACCTCGTAAGCGGCCCCGTTTCCATGTCCCTTTTGGGCCAGACTCGGGACGATGCCGCCGGAGAGGCTTACGACAAGGTGGCCAAGGTCCTGGGATTGGGGTATCCCGGGGGACAGGTGGTCGATCGCCTGGCCGCCTGTGGAGACCCGGATCGGGTCCGGTTCAAGCGACCCTTCCTGGACAAGAAGCGCTTCGATTTCAGCTTCAGCGGCATCAAGAGCGCCGTCAACCGCTTCGTCAAGGACCATCCCGAGGAACTGGAGGCCATGGCCCCCCACATTGCCGCCGGCTTCCAGGAGGCGGTGGTGGACGTGCTGGCATTCAAGCTTCTTCAGGCGGCCGAAGCGACGGGGTGTCGGACGGTCGCCATTGTCGGGGGCGTTGCCGCCAACCGTCGGCTGAGGGAGGTGGTCTTAGAGCGGGCTGCGGACCGAGGGCTTGCCGTTCACATTCCCCCGGTGGCGCTTTGCGGGGACAACGCCGCCATGGTGGCGGCGGCGGGCTACCACCATCTGAAGGCTGGCCACCGGGGTCGGTTCGATGACGATGTCTTCTCCCGAGTACCCGCCCCCTGATGCGTTTTCCTTCGGATGGCCCTGCTTCCTTGGCGCGGATTCATCCCCTTCGATGGGCTGTGCCAGCCCTGGACCTGTCATTGCCCGTAGGCGGCCTCGTCGACGGCGCCGGCAGAGCCCGGGATTGGGATGGTGAAACTGAAGGTCGCCCCTTCTCCAGCCTGGCTGGAGACGGAAATCTCTCCCCCGTGGGCTTCGATGATGCGTTTGGTGATGGCAAGCCCGAGGCCGCTGCCCGGTGGACGTCCCCTCCCCCTTGGGATCACCTGACGGAACTGCTCGAAGATGATGGCCTGGTCCTTGGTGTCGATGCCGATCCCATTGTCCCGGACGCTGATTCGAAGAAAATTGTCGTTCGGGATCAGGTAGATAGTGATCAGACCGTTGCTGGCGGGACAGAACTTGACGGCATTTGAAATCAGGTTCTCCATGGCCTGAATCAACTGGTCCCGATCGCCGATGACCGGGGGGGATGTCGGCGACAGGTACCGTTCGAGGCGGATATTCTTTGCGGAAACGAGTTGGGAGGTGGCGGCAACGGCATCTTCGATGACCCGTCGGACGTCGACGGGTTCCCGCCGCCACTGCATGCCGTCCGATTCGATCTTCTGAAAATCGAGAATCTTGTTGATGAGCCGCGACAGGCGCTGGATCTCCTCGATCATGATGGTCAGGAATTGCTGCTTTTCGGCAGTGTCGGTTTCGGGGTATTCGCTCAGGATTTCGGCGAGGGATCGAATAGCCGTCAGGGGGGTTCTGAGCTCGTGGGAAACCGTCGACAGAAAGTCGTCTTTGAGGCGGTCCAATTCCCGCAACCGTTCATTGGCGGCCTGAAGATCCGCCGTAGCCCTCTCCAACTCATGGCTGTAAATGATAACGCGCCGGGTTTCGTCGAGAATGCCCATGACTTCTGAGATGCCCAGGGGCTCCTCCTTCACGACCGATGCCATTAAAATTCTCGCCGAGGCGGATCCGATGGTTCCGGCCAGCAGCTTTTCCACGTAGGTGACGAATGCCGGCTCGGCAGTCAGGAGCGGATTGATTTCCAGGTTGCGGTCCAGGGCGAACCGGCGGATCGCCTCGTCCGTCCGGTCCTTTCCGAGAAACCGCTCCAGCAACGACCGCAGATCCGGCACCAGAGCGGTACCCCGCCAGAAAAGCGCTTCCTCGGTCTGGCCGGAAAACCGGAAGATGTCCACGAACAGGTTGGCCTGGGTGTGTTCGAGAGCACTTTGCTGGGTGAACAGGGAACCGGCCACGTAACCGCCGGCATTGACCAGAAGGCTCCAGAAAACACCGTGGGTGACGGGGTCGACGTCGGAAAGCCCAAACAGGGCCGTCGGTCTCAGCCAGTGGAGACCGAAAGGCCCCTGGGTATGGATGGCACCCGAGAAGAGGCCGGCCTCGACAAGAGAGGGCAGCACCAGGGTGTACCCCCACACGAGAAACCCGCAGATGAGGCCCCACAAGGCGCCCGCTTTGGTGCCATCCTTCCAGAAGATGCCGCCTAAAACCGCCGGGGCGAACTGGGTGACGGCCGCAAAGGAAATCAGGCCAATCGATACCAGTGGGTAGAGTTCCGCCGTCAGGTGCAGGTAGAGGTAGCCCATCAGCAGAAGAAGGGCGATGGACCCATGGCGGATAGCCTTCAGCCACGAACTCAGGTCCCTGCGTTTGGCGAACTGCAAGGAGTCGATCTTGAGGAGTACCGGCATCACCAGGTTGTGGGAAACCATGGTGGACAAGGCGATGGTTTCCACAACGATCATGCCGGTTGCCGCCGATATGCCCCCGATAAAAACGAGCAGCGTCAGGACCTGCTGACCATGGGCCATGGGTAGCATCAGCACGAACATATCCGCGTCGGTGCTGTCGAGAAGAAGAATGCCGCCGCAGGCGACGGGCAACACGAAGATGTTGATGATCAGCAGATAGAGCGGAAACAGCCACATGGCCTTTTTGAGATGGGCCTCGCTGGCATTTTCGACAATGGTCATCTGAAATTGCCGGGGAAGCAGCAGCACGGCCATCATGGACAACACGATGTAGAAGGCCCAGTCCATGAAGGCGCCGGGCCGGTCGGGAAGGGTAAAGAGGTGGCTTAGAGACGGGTGGTCCAGGGCCTGCTCGAAAAGGTGGCCGAATCCGTTGAAGAGGCCGTAGGTGACGAAGATACCGACCGCCATAAAGGCCAGCAGCTTGACGATGGACTCGAAAGCGATGGCGGCCACCAGACCGGCATGGCGCTCGGTGGCCTCGGGCTTCCGGGTTCCGAACAGGATGGCGAACGCCGCAAGGATGATGGCGATATAGAATGTGGTGTCTTCCAGGACATTGAACCCGCCGGCCCCGTGTCCGGCCGCCGGCTCCGAAAAGGTGCCCAAGATGCGGAAACTGCTGGAGATGGCCTTGAGCTGAAGGGAAATATAGGGAACAATGCCAAGGACGGCGATGACCGCCACCACACCCCCTAGAACGACACTTTTTCCGTAGCGCGACGCGATAAAGTCGGCAATCGAGGTGATCCGATGAATGCGGCTGATGCGCAGGATTTTCCGGATGACGACCCAGCCCAGGATGGCAGTGAGGGTGGGGCCGATGTAGATGGTCAAGAATCCAGGCCCGCCTTCAACGGCGCGGCCGACGCTGCCGTAGAAGGTCCAAGCCGTGCAGTAAACGGCCAGGGACAATGCGTAGGCATAGGGGTTGTTGGTGAAGTCCCGACCGTCGACCGCGCGCTTGTCTCCCCAATAGGCCACGGCAAAGAGCAGGCCGATATAGATCAACGAGACGGAAACGACGGCAGCCATCGTGAGCATGGCCGATGGGTCCTCCCCCATTGTTGTTCGGAATCAGGAGGTGGGCGGGTGGTGTCTGGCCCAGCGCCAGGTCAACAAAATCAGAACCAGCCAAATGGAGAAGATGTAGACGAGAATCATTGGGATCCCCGCGACCAGCCTCGGCAGATTGAACAAGGACAACAGCGGGTAGTTGAAGAGCAGGTAGCCCAGCAAAAAAAGCCCTACCAGACGCTTGCTTCGGTAGCCTTCTCGTTCCATGATCGTTTTCTTCCCATTCTGTCGGCCGAAGGGGATACCGGGAGGCGGGCGGTGGCTCCTTGAAGCGGCCGGGTTTTTTGGGTTGATTCTCAGGACGCGATTGTGCTAGCCCAGGAAAGCGTAGTTCAATCGACGGTCCAGGTCAAATTGATTTCATAGGACTTCGACGGCCGGCATCCACTGAGAACCGCCGGACGGGCACGGGAACAATGGAAACCATGACAACGTCAAAAACCGTATTGATTGTTGACGACGAGCTGAGCATTCTGGTGCCATTGCGATTTCTTCTCGAAAAGAGCGGAATCATACCTGTCATTGCCCAGAGTGGGAAAGAGGCGTTTGAAAAGATCGAGGAGGCCCGACCCGACCTCATCCTCCTGGATATCATGCTGCCGGATTTAGACGGCTATGAGATCTTCCGGATAATCCGGGACAATCCGGCATGGGACCACATCAAAATCATCTTCCTGACGGCCAAAAACCGAGATGCCGACATCGTAAAGGGCGTGACGATGGGGGCCGACGCTTACATCACAAAGCCTTTTTCCAACCGGGAGCTTCTCGCCCAGATCGAAGCCCTGATCGATACGGACTGACGGCCCTGCCGTCTGGACGGGGCGGATCGATTTCAGGCGACCCGGGGAGGTCAGCAACGGACAAAGAAAAGGAGATCGTTTCGATGGAAAAACCGATGGAGACCTACTGGAAGCTCAGGTTGGAGAGGGTCAGGGACTCCCTGGAGGACAACAATTTCGATGCCATGGTCGCCGATTCCCTCGGGGGGGCGGCGGAATTGGTGATGAACGGGATTCTGGAGAAGTCGGCGGCCAAAAGCCTTTCCTGGGGAGGCTCCCTGACCCTTGTGCAGACCGGCTTATACGACCGGTTGAAAGACGATTCCCGCTTCGAGGTTCTCGATACCTATGACAAGACCATCTCCCCGGAAGCCATGATCGAACGGCGGCGACAAAGCCTGCTGGTGGATCTGTTCCTCACCGGCACCAATGCCATCACCGAGGACGGCATGCTGGTGAATTTGGATATGATCGGCAACCGGGTGGCCGCCATCACGTTCGGACCCCGCCATGTGGTGGTGATCGCCGGCCGCAACAAAATCGTCGAGGACCTGGATGACGCCATGGCCCGGGTCAAGGCATACGCCGCTCCGGTCAACACCATGCGTCTGGACAAGAAAACCCCTTGTGTCAAAACGGGTTACTGTCACGACTGCAAGAGT
>JASFIA010000221.1:0-5340 GCA_050122915.1 Desulfobacterales bacterium
ACATCATCGACCATGGGAAAACCGGTTTCTTGAGCCAGGAGTTGAGGCAGGCCGCGCTCGATTGCTTGACTTTGGATCCGGAGACCTGCCGCAAGGCAGCGCTTCCTTATTCCTGGGAGCGGAGCGCCCGATGCTTCCTTGAAAATCTGGCAACGGTGTAGTGGGATCGAAACCGCTCGTCGGTGCCGGTCGGTCATCCGACGATCAGAAAGCCTCCGTAGGCGGATACCACCCCTAAGATCATCCCAGCCAAAACGTCCGACGGATAGTGAACACCAAGATAAACTCTTGAAAATCCAACAGAAATTGCCCAGATATGAATGGGGAATGTCATACTCGGCAGATAGAGGCTGATCAGGGTTGCCATCACAAAGGCGGCGGCGGTGTGACCGGACGGAAAGCTGAAACGATCGCCGGGGGCCACCCGACAGACCACCTTGCTCAGGTGGTCACAGGGACGGTCGCGCCTTATGGCGGTTTTGAGCACTCTGAAGGCTGGCAGTTCGATGGCAAAGGCAGCGAGGCCTGCCAGAAGAAAATGCCTTGCCGTCGAGGGGTCGGCCCCCACCAGAAGAAGGGGGACAATAGGGTAGAAAACACCGCTGGCGCTGTGGGTTACGGCGCGATTGAGGGGTGCAAAGAAGCGGTTGTCGGCATAGGAAAAAATGCGGAACAGAAAAAGCGTGTCCCAATACGTGATGCTGGCCAACAGAACTTTCATGGCATCTCCCGGATCAAGGGTTTACCCAATACCCTGTATCGTCCGGATTGGCTAGCGTTTGATTAAGTTTCCGTTGGAATTTCGTGGCCCCCCGGGGGCTTTTCCGCACCGACTCATCAACCCCCTCCTGAACAGCCTGGGAACAACAGCCGCCGGACGGGATCGCAAAATCGAGCATCGGAAGAAGGGGGGGCTGGGCAGGGCCAAACCCGCTTGGGAATCATCGGCAAAAAGGCGAGCTAGAAGGTTCCCCCGTCGATCATCGACACACCGCCCGATCGCAGCACCTCAGTGGCCAGGTCGATATTGTCGAAGTGGAAAATGTTGACAGCCTTTTGGCAGACATCGTGGGCGGCCGCATAGGTGTAGTCCAATTCGAGGTCGTGGGCATCGAGCAAATCTAAAATGCGGAAAAGCCCACCGGCCCGATCGTCCAACTCAATAGCGATGACGTCGGTGACTCGGACGCTCATGCCCCTGTTCTTTAGCAGCTGCACGGCCAAGTCGGTTCTGTCCACCACCATCCGTAAAATTTTATATGGATTTTCCGTGTTGCCCACCAGCGAATGGGCACGGATACTGATGGCAGCCTCATTCAACACCTCGGCCACTTCCTTGAACCGCCTCAGGCTGTTCTCCATGAATACGGACACCTGCCGAATCCGCATACTGCCTCCTGTTGATCAGGGATGTGGAAAGGGGTCGGTCGGCGCGACCACCGCCCAGAGAGGATAACATTCAGACTATACGCTAGATCGCCGGCACATCCAACAGACGATCTCATCGGCAGACCGGACCACCTCCCCAAAAGAGGCAGCAGCCGAGGCCGAATTGCCCTCTGAGTGATGGGTCGCAATCAGGTTCAATGCCTTGCGGCATGGCCGATGTGCTTCGGACGGGTTCCGGGCGCAGCCCATGGTGAACCGCCGGTGAATCCATGAAAACCGTTGACAGGCATTCGGCGGTTGCCTGATACTTTTTGAATGGACTGCCTCACCCGATGTCGCCATCGGACAAATGCCAGGAGCCCCATTGATGGAAACCGCTGCCACTCAAACCGACGCACAGATTGCCCTGCCCCGTTCGATAAACCTGTCGAAAATGCTGCTATCCCTCATCGGGGGCATGCTGTTCACCCTATCCTTTCCCAAAATGGACCTTTCGTTTCTCGCGTGGGTGGCCTTGATACCGCTCCTTTTGGCGATCCGAGATGTCACCCCCGGGACTGCGTTTCGTTTAGGGATGGTTTTCGGACTGGCCCACTTTCTTTCCCTGCTCTACTGGGTGGCCTATACCCTCAAAACCTACGGTTACCTTCCACTGGCTGTGGCGATACCGATCCTTTTTCTTCTTTGCAGCTATATGGCTCTATATCCGGCCGCTGCCGCCTGGACCGCCGCCAGAGTCTGCCGGCATCCGTTGGCATTCTGGTTGGGGTTTCCAACGCTTTGGACAGCCCTGGAATTCTGTCGGACCCATGTGTTGACAGGATTCCCATGGGGCCTCGCCGCCTACAGCCAGTATCGCATGCTGCCGATGATTCAATCCGCCGACTTTACAGGCCCCTATGGCATCTCCTTTCTCGTTGTCCTCGTCAATGCCGCACTGACCGTGGCCGTTCTGTGCGCATCAGGGAAAATGTGGCAGGGCCGACCTTTCGGAACCAAGGATCGCGCCATTGCGCTTGCCGGCGCCGCCGCACTGGTTGGGTTGTCTGCCTGTTACGGGCTTTGGAGGATTCATGACATCGAAGCGATTGCCGAAAAGGCGCCTGTGCTTCGGTCCGCGGTTGTCCAGGGGAACATCGCCCAGGATAAAAAGTGGGATCCCGCCTTCCAGATCGCCACCACGAAAACCTACATCGATAAATCCGTCAACCTTACGGCCCAAAAACCGGATCTGGTGGTATGGCCCGAGACAGCCACGCCGTTTTACCTGTTCGACAATACGGTGCTCACCCGGATGGTTCAGCGGGCCGTCAAAAAAACCAGTGCCTATTTTCTCATTGGAAGTCCTGCCATGCAGTTGGATGGCGATACCGTTCAGCTCTTCAACAGTGCGTATTTGGTCGATCAAGACGGAGAGCCCCTGGGTCGCTACGACAAGGCACACCTGGTGCCATACGGGGAATATGTGCCCCTGAGGAGATGGATGCCGTTCGTGGGGAAAATGGTTGCCCAAATCGGCGATTTCACTCCGGGGCGAGCGGGGGAGGTGATTCGGTGGTCCAAAGCCGGTCTTGGCCCTCTGATCTGCTATGAGGTCATTTTCCCCTCCCTGGCACGCCGGATGGCCGCAAATGGTGCCGACCTTCTCGTCAACCTCACCAACGACGCCTGGTATGGTCGAACGAGCGCCCCGTTCCAGCATTTTTCCCTTGCGGTTTTCCGTTCCATCGAAAACCGCCGGACCTTGATCCGTGCCGCCAATACCGGCATCAGCGGTTTCATCGATCCCACAGGGCGCGTATCGGACGCATCCGAACTGTTCGTGGAAGCGGCCATCGTTCGGAACGTCCCCGTAATTGACCGAATGACCTTCTATACCCGCTTCGGCGACGTGTTCGCCTGGTCTTGCCTGGCAGCCTCTGCTCTGATGTTGATCTATGCCTTTTTTAAGAAACCCTGAGAGGATTCGAACCGATTCGGTCTCGGCGCGATGCCGGGCAACTCATCCTTGAAGAATGCTGCGGCTTGAATTAACTTAGTCTACTCAAACGTCTGCAGATCGTGAGAAACGCGGTCGGCGGCGGGACCAGCCCGCCAGGCCGACCGCCGAGTGCCGGAAACCTTCCAAGGAGGCATGGGGTAATGTCAACCGAAGTCAAGCAAGCCATCAACGAACAAAAAGAAAAACTCAACCACCTAAAGGAGTATCTTTGACCTGGAGACAACGGAACTGCGGCTTCAGGAAATCGAGTCGATCATCTCCAAGGACGGGTTCTGGGACAACCCCGACGGCAGCAAGGCGTTTCTCAAAGAGAGGGCCTTGATCACCGACAGGTTGGACCGGTTTCACAGCCTCCGCAAAGCGCTCGAGGAAAACGAAATACTCATGGAAATGGCGGTGGAAGAAGACGACGAAGACACCCTTCTGGAAATCTCCGACGCCACCCACACCATCGGAAAACAAATCGACCGGTTTTCTCTTGCCATGATGCTGGACGGTCAAACGGACGCCAATGATGCCATCATCTCCATCAATGCGGGCGCTGGCGGCACCGAAGCCCAGGACTGGGCGGAAATGCTTTTTCGGATGTATACGCGGTGGGTGGAGCGCAGAGGCTACAAGATCGAGTTGATCGACCTTCAACCCGGAGATGAAGCGGGCATTAAAAGCGTCACCTTCACGGCCTCCGGCAGCTATGCATATGGGTTTCTCAAAGCCGAAAACGGGGTGCATCGATTGGTACGGATCTCCCCCTTCAATGCCGGCGGCAAGCGTCACACGTCCTTTGCCTCGGTGTTTGTCTACCCCGAAATCGATCAGGAAATCGAGGTCGACGTCGATGACAAGGATCTCCGTATCGATGTTTTTCGAGCCAGCGGGGCGGGGGGGCAGCATGTCAACAAAACCAGCAGCGCCGTGCGCATCACCCACATGCCCACCGGCATTGTGGTGCAATGTCAGCAGGAGAAGTCTCAGCACCGCAACAAGGACATGGCCATGAAGGTGCTTAAGGCGCGCCTTTACGAAAGAGAAAAGCAAAAACAGGACGCCGAGATGCAGAAGATCCACGACAACAAGGGAGACATCGCCTGGGGGAATCAGATTCGCTCCTATGTGCTGCATCCCTATCAGATGGCCAAAGACCATCGGATAAACCTTGAAATCGGCAATGTCAGCGACGTCCTCGACGGGGGGATCGACCCGTTCATCGAAGGGGTGCTGATGGCGAAAAAAGCGTAATCGGCCCAAAAGCCGACGACCAAACTGACGGGAACCCCATGTTCGATACGTCGGAAAAGCCCCTCGATGTCAAATCGGTGCTCCGGTCCCATTACCGGGAAGAGAGTGACACCTGGAAAATTCTCCTTCGTCACGGCGAGTTGGTGGCCGCCAAGGCCCTGGCTGTGGCGGACCGCATCGCTCATCTGAAGCCAGACCGGGCCTTTCTGGTGGAATGCGCTTACCTGCATGACATCGGCATCGGAAAAACCCACACCCCAACCTTGGGCTGCCATGGCACCGCTCCCTACATCCAGCACGGCCTGATCGGACGGGAGCTGTTGGATGCCGTGGGACTTCACCGCCACGGACTCGTTTGCGAGCGCCACGTCGGCGCCGGCATCACGGCGGCGGATATCCGCGAAAAGGGACTGCCTCTGCCGGAAAGGGATCTGGTACCCCTCACGCTGGAGGAAGAAATCATCTGCTATGCGGACCAATTCTTCTCGAAGGACGGAGATAGGATAGCGGTCGCCCGTTCAGTGGACAGAATCCGTTCCCAACTGGCCCGATACGGCGACCGCCAGCGGGCCGCCTTCGACGATTGGGTGGAACGATTCGAATCCTCCTCCCGGGGAATGTCCGCCGATGCACTCCCATGACCTGACCGACCTCCTTCGCTTCTACATGATCACCGACGACGACGCTCCCTCCCTCTCGCCGATCGAGCA
>JASFIA010000222.1:0-5335 GCA_050122915.1 Desulfobacterales bacterium
GGCTTGCCGTAATCTTGGCCGCCTTGGCCGACTTATGGGTCTTGGATGGGGCAGCAGGGCCGGTTTTTTTCTTGGGTGCGGCAGTCTTTTTGGCCGGCACCGCTTTTTTGGCGGATGCCTTTGCCGCCTTCTTCTTGCCGGTTGCGGCTTTAGAAGGCGTTTTTTTCTTTACTGTCTTTGTGGCTTTCTCAGGCTTTGCTGCGCTTTTCTTTGCCATAAAAATCTGCCTCCAGCGATGTCAACAAATAAAAGCCCAAAACCGGTTAAACGATGGGCCAAAGGTTTTCTGACCATGAGCCCCATATGGGTTTCCTCCGTCTTCGTGAGGCCACCGATGGGGTCTGTAAGGCCTTCTGAGAGGCCCTATCCTTAAAGGAACGCATGAAATTCCAATGCTCTAATGATCCAGATGCTCTCGCCGCTGGCGGTCGATACTCACAGCCAGGGCCTGTTTTCGTGACAGCAGGTTGAGCAAGGTTTCCTCGTCGCCGGCGGATTCAGCAGCTTTAATGCTTTCTTCCAACTCAGCCAACCGACGCCGGTGCCGGGTATTCTCGACAAATCGCGAAATCAACTTTAGGCATCCCTCTCGGGTCCAGGCATCATCGGCCATCGCCAAGGTGGTGATCAGTTGTTTGTGGTAAGGTTCCGAATAGGCGGAAATGAGGTCACCCACGTCGAAAGATCCCGTTTCCATTCTCGCCAAAACGTCATTTCCAATCTTGGAGAGCAGAGGGGAGGACAGGCAATCCACTACGTTTTGAGCCCTGATCTCGTCGATCACTTCGGTAAACTGCAACATCATTGAAATAATTTTAGCCTCGGTACGATCGAGCGTCTCGGGCACGGAAAAGCCTTTTGCAAAAGCGACCGGTTCCGGTTGATCGCCGCTTTTCGGCCGATGCTGTCGGATCTTTTCCATGACCAC
Organism: Desulfobacterales bacterium; assembly: GCA_050122915.1. Classification (GTDB taxonomy): domain Bacteria; phylum Desulfobacterota; class Desulfobacteria; order Desulfobacterales; family UBA5852; genus CALNZV01. The sequence continues at coordinate 929 of JASFIA010000222.1, forward strand.
GGCTTCGTCCACCAGCAGCCGCTCTGCGATGTCTCGGGCTATCAACCCCCGATCGATGGGATCGGTGACTGAAGCCAACGCCGGTGTGACCTCGGCAAGAATTCGTATTTTCCCTTCAGGCTCCAGGCCGTGGCGCTCGATCGCCGTATCCACCAGGAACGCCGACACCCCTTTGGCATCGGAAGACAGGTCGAGGAACCGCTCCTTTCCGAATTCCGAAATGTACGAATCTGGATCGTGCCCCTGCGGAAGCACCAAAATTCTGGCATCCACGAATTCCCGATTGAAGACGTCGATGCTGCGCCGCGCCGCCTTGATCCCCGCGGCATCTGAATCATAGACCAGAACCGCCTTTCCCGACTGGCCGATAAACCCCTTGATGAGCCGCACCTGTTCGGGCGTCAGAGCGGTTCCCAGGGTGGCGACGGTGTTGCCTAAGCCGTGCCGGTGGAGGGCAATGGCATCAAAATAGCCCTCAACGATGTAAACGGACTGCATGGCCCGTGCCTCCTGACGGGCTTCCTTCAAACCGTAAAGCGACCGGCGCTTGTTGTAAATGGGCGTTTCGGGAGAATTCAAGTATTTGGGCAGGGCATCGTCCATTACCCGCCCTCCGAATCCGAGAATGTGCCCGCTGAGGTCCGAGATGGGAAATATCACACGGTCACGGAACCGATCATAGTGTCCGCCGCCTTTGGGGCGCCGAATCGCCAGCCCGGCTTGCTCTATGAATTCCGGCCGTTTGCCCGATCGAAGCAGATGCCGGCTGAGATGATCCCATCCACGGGGCGCATAACCAAGCTGAAACCGCTGGACAGTGGCCTCATCCAGCCCTCGGGCGTTCAGGTAATCCCTGGCTCGCCGGCCCCTGGGATCTTTCGTCAGGCATTGCCTGAAGAATCCGAGCGCCGAGCGGTTCACTCCGAGGAGTTGCTCCCTCAAGGAGGCTTGACGGACGTCGGATTTTCCTGCATCCGGCAGTTCGATCCCGACCTTCATGGCGAGCAGCTTGACCGCCTCAGGAAAGCTGACCGCATTTTGTTTCATGGTAAAACTGATAACGTTTCCGCTCTCTCCACAACCGAAGCAATGGAATATCTGCTTGTCCGGGCTGACCGTGAATGAGGCCGTTTTTTCCGAATGAAACGGACAAAGCCCGATAAAATTCCTGCCGGTCTGCTTCAAGACCACCGATTCCGACACCATATCGACAATATCGCACGCATTTTTGACTTCAGTAATTTTTTCTTCCGGAATACGATAGGCCAACAGAGCAACCCTCCATGTTGTCAATTCGTGTCACAGACGTCAGGAAGGTATTTAAAAGGAATGAACGGGCATAGTGTGGCTCTTTGGTCGCTGGAGCCCGACCGATGAGGTCAGGGGTGGCGGCTGGTATAATTACACAAATTTGGTATCATTAGCCTAGCGTGTTGCCGCTTGTCAATTAAAATAGTGGCCGAGATTTCGGTGTCAACACGACAGGGGGTGGTGGCGGAAAAATGAGCCCGACCAACCGGCGCAAAGAACCGTTGAATTGGAAGCCCCAGAATGCCGCCGGGGAAGGGAAGGCGGTCGGTCGACGGATGATTGGACTCCGGCGTTCTGAAGCGGCCATCGAACCGCCGCCCCTTGGGCGATTATCCCGTCGGGTCGCCTATCACCGCCTGAACGCTGCGGATAGCCTCGGCAAGATGGAGGGTCCCGCTGTAAAGGGCCTTGCCGGTAATCACGCCCACGACACCCACCGCCGCCAGGGGAAGGAGTTGGAGCACATCTGCCAACGTGGCCACGCCCCCCGAAGCATAGACCGGGATAGCCACAGCCTCCGCAAGCCGTTTGGTTTCCTCGATATTCGGTCCCGTTTGCATGCCGTCCCGGTGGATGTCGGTAAAATTGATCCCGGCAACTCCGGAATCCTCAAATCGCTTTGCCACATCGACGGCAGCCGCTCCGGTGGTTTCGGTCCACCCCTCAATAGCCACATACCCATTTCTAGCGTCGATGCCGACGATGATGCGGTCGGGATGCCTGCGGCAGGCATCATCGACCAGGCGGGGATTCCGGACGGCTTCGGTTCCGATGACGACCCGATGAATCCCCATTTCCACATAGCGGTCGATGGTCTCAAGATCGCGTATGCCGCCGCCCAACTGAACGGGGGTTTCGACGGCCTCGAGAATCGAGCGGATGGCCTTGAGGTTTTGGGGTGCTTTGCCGATGGCGCCATCCAAATCCACGACATGGATGAGAGATGCTCCCTCCTCGGCCCATCGGCGGGCCATGTGATCCGGATGGTCTGAAAAAACGGTTTCGTCATCCATCCGCCCCTGGAGAAGACGGACGCATCGACCGCCTTTGATATCTATCGCCGGAATGATCATCATGGGCTTACTAGGCTCTCTACCATATCGTCGATGGCGGGCCGGGCCATCTCTGCTGCCGTCACCCACTTGGCCCCTCTTCTGAAAAAAGTTCCCATTTCAAGCAGGTTGTCGCTTAACGACTTTTGGGTTTCGTCGTAATTGGCGGACCAAACCACTCTGCCGTTCGCCGTTTGGATGATGTACAGTTCAAACGCCACCGACGCCGGAGATTCGATGGAGAAGCGACCCCCCATGCGCTCCTTGAACCGATAGAGATACCCCGCCATGACCAGATCGGCCTCCACGGACCGGCCGATCGTCGTCAACACTTGGATTTCAGGGGAGCCGGATTCCCGCAGCTGGGAAATGGAGGAGAAGAGTCTGCCCGTTTGGCTCCCGGATACGGTCTCGAAGTCCGTCCTGGCCATCAGCTGCTCCAGGAGATAGTCGTTCAATATGACGGCGGCGTCTTCGGCGACCGCTCCGGTTTCAAACACCTTCCCGGTGAGGGGGCTTCTGGCAACCGTATTCTCTCCGTGCAAGGCGGCCATGTCCACAAAAGGAAGCACCAATAGTCGTTCGCCGCCAGACACCGGTGGCCTCTGGGAGACGGAGACATAGCTGACACACCCGGCGACTGCAATGAATAGCGCCAGACAGAGAACCCCAGGCCCGCTCGCTCGGAATCCGCGTTTCATCGCCTTTTATCCTCCCCCTCGACAGTTAGGATGCCGAATTGGCTGTGATCCCATTAGATTCGGCCCTTGGTGGATCGAACGCCGCGAATCCGAGGGTCGGGGCCGGTGGCCTCGTCCAAAGATCTCCCCACAGACTTGAATATGGCCTCCAGTATGTGGTGACGGTCGTCCCCATAGGCCAGGTTGATGTGCAGATTCATGCCTCCGCGGGTGGCAAACGCCCTGAAAAATTCTTTGGCGAGTCCGCTGGAAAAGTGATTCGGCGATCCGGGTCGATCGGCGACATTGTAAACCAGGTAAGGCCGTTTTGACAGGTCCACGGCCACCGAGGCCAGGGCATCGTCCATCGGCGTCACGGCATAGCCGTATCGGCGAATCCCCGCCCGATCCCCCAGCGCCTGATCAAAGGCATCGCCCAGAACCAGACCGACATCTTCGACGGTATGGTGGGCGTCCACCTCCAGATCCCCGGTGGCCTCGATTGTCATGTCGAAGAAACCATGGTGGGTCATCAGAGTCAGCATGTGATCAAAGAACGGAACACCGGTATTGATCTTCGCCACACCCTGTCCGTCGAGGGCAAGGCTCGCCTGAATCCTGGTTTCGGATGTGATGCGTTCGATGTCGGCGGTGCGCTTCATTAAGAGTCACCCTGTTCAGTGTCGGGAACCGTTCGGATGAATGCGGTACGATGGGCCACTGACCGTCGGTTGCCGCTGAAAGTAAAAAGCGCCGCTGCGGTCTGCCGCTGGGCGCCCTGGTCAAACGCGGGTTCACCAGCCCTACCTATCGCCGTGTTGGCGACCGACGACGTCCGGCTAGCGACGGGTCCCCGATTGAAAAATGGTGGAGATGAGGGGGATCGAACCCCTGACCTCAGCGTTGCGAACGCTGCGCTCTCCCAACTGAGCTACATCCCCACAGCTAAATTAGAAATAATACCAAAATCTTTGAAAATCGTCAAACTAAAAAACGCCTTGAATAATGAGGATGACAACAGTAATGATACGCAGTCGCCGCGATGGAAGCACATGATCCAAAGAAAAGAGGTAAGCATCATGACGCACCGTATCCAATTATCGGATGCCTATAAACAATCCACCCACGATCAGGACAAGACCGTGGCGCCGTGGGAAACGGTACGGCGGGTCAAGGAGCGCCTGGCCCAAGTGGAAATGGACATTTTGACCGAAACCCGTCGAATCGACAACGGAAGGCTGGACATACCCGTCTTTTTCAGCGTCTGCGGAGAGGATGCCCGTCGAATCACAGGCACCCGCAAACAGATGGGAAAGGGGGCCACTCCGGAGCAGGCTGAAGCCAGTGCGGTTATGGAACTCGTC
>JASFIA010000223.1:0-5310 GCA_050122915.1 Desulfobacterales bacterium
TCCAATGTCCGGCCAGTGGACGACTACCCCAGCAAACTCTTGGAAATGCTCCGGCACCTCGTGCCCGATAACGTGCAATCGCCCACGATCGGCGTTCTAACGCCCGGTATTTACAACTCAGCCTATTTTGAACACAGCTTCCTGGCTCAGCAGATGGGTGTCGAACTGGTGGAGGGGCAGGACCTGGTGGTATCAGACGGTTTTCTTCATATGCTGACTACCAAGGGTCTCAAGAAGGTCGATGTGATCTACCGTCGCCTCGACGACGATTTTCTGGATCCGAAGGTCTTTCGCCCCGACTCGGTCTTGGGCGTTCCCGGCCTGATGAAGGTCTACCAATCCGGACGGCTTGCCCTGGCCAACGCTCCGGGGACGGGTATCGCCGACGACAAAGTGGTCTACGCCTACGTTCCGGAGATTATCAAATACTACACCGGCAGCGATCCGGTGCTGCCCAACGTGCCGACATACATCTGCGGCGATCCCCGCCAGATGGCCTATGTGCTGGACCATCTCGACCAGCTGGTGGTAAAGGCCGCCAACGAGTCCGGCGGCTACGGGATGCTGGTAGGCCCCCACGCAACCCGGGAGGAAATCGCCGACTTCGCCCTTCGCATCCAGGAAAACCCCCGCAACTACATGGCACAGCCCACCTTGGCCCTTTCGCGGGTGCCCACCATCGTGGGGGACCGCATAGAGGGGCGGCATGTGGACCTTAGGCCCTATATTCTTTTCGGCGACGACATCTACGTCCTCCCCGGCGGTCTGACCCGGGTGGCCCTCGAGAAGGGGTCCCTGGTCGTCAACTCGTCCCAGGGGGGCGGCAGTAAAGACACCTGGGTGCTTTAGACTGGAGTTATAGGAGGAGAGGCACCATGCTCAGCCGCGTGGCCAATTCGATCTACTGGATGTGCCGCTACATCGAACGGGCGGAAAATGTCGCCCGCTTCATCAGCGTCAACCTGAACCTTCTGCTGGACATGCCCTCGGAAAGCGGCAAGCACTGGGATCCCCTGATCATGATCACCGGCGACCAGGATCAGTTTCACCAGCGCTGCCGGGACTGCGGCCAGAAGGAGGTGATCGACTTTCTGACCTTTGACCGGAGCTATCCGAACTCGATCATCAGCTGCCTGAGTTCGGCCCGTGAGAACGCCCGCTCCACCAGAGAGATCATCTCCTCGGAGATGTGGGAGCACCTCAACAACTTCTACCTTGAGATGGCCAATATCGAAAGCCCCCGGTTTGCGGCCCAGGACCCGGACCGGTTCTTCAAGATCATCCAGATGCGCAGCCACCTGTTCACGGGACTCCTCGACTCCACCATGTCCCACGGGGAGGCCTGGAACTTCGCCCGATCCGGGCTGATGATCGAACGCGCCGATAAGACATCGCGCATCCTGGACGTCAAGTATTTCATGCTTCTGCCGAGTGCGGAATTCGTTAACACTCCCATCGACAACATCCAGTGGATGGCTGTATTGAAATCCGCCAGCGCCTTCGAGATGTACCGGAAAGAGCACCATCTCATCACCCCGAGAAATGTCGCCAGCTTTCTGATCTACGACCATCAGTTCCCTCGTTCCATTCGCCACTGCGTCACCAAGGCCCAAGTCGCCCTGCACCGCATCACCGGCTCGCCCCCCGGGTCCGCCAGCAATCCTGCCGAAAAACGAATCGGCCGGATCAAGGCCGATCTGGAATATACGGATATCGATGAGGTGATCCACCAGGGCATGCACGAATACCTCGACCAGCTTCAAACCCGCTTAAATGAGCTTGACGAGGCCATCGGCAACACCTTCTTCAACCTTTCCCACATCATCGAGGCCCAAAGCGCCGAGCAGTAGTCCCCCGACAAGCAGCGCCCCAGCCCCCTTTCGGCGGCAGGGACACGTTGTCCAAGAAAGGAGCACCCTTGGGAATTCACGTCGCGCTCACCCACAAGACATCTTACCGTTACGACCGTCCCGTTTCCCTGTCGCCTCACGTGGCCAGGCTGCGACCCGCTCCCCATTGCCGGACGCCCATCCTGAGCTATTCCCTGAAGATCTTCCCCGAGGAGCATTTCCTCAACTGGCAGCAGGACCCGTTCAACAACTATCTGGCCAGGCTGGTGTTCCCGAAGAAGACCACGGAACTTCGCGTCGAGGTGGACCTGGTGGCCGACATGGTCATCATCAACCCCTTCGACTTCTTTCTGGAGCCGGAGGCCGATACCTTCCCCTTCGACTATGACGACGATCTCAAGTCCGACCTGCAGCCTTATCTGAAAAAGCGGGAGGCCGGCCCCCGCTTGAAGGCGTTCCTGTCACTGATCGATCTCGCCGAGGAACAGTCCGTCGATTTCCTGGTTGGGCTCAACCAGATGCTCAACGAGACGATCCGGTATTTGATCCGCATGGAACCCAACGTGCAGAGCTGCGAACAGACCCTCACCATGGGAAGCGGATCCTGCAGGGATTCGGCCTGGCTGCTGGTCAACATTCTTCGCCATCTGGGACTGGCCGCCCGTTTTGTCTCGGGCTATCTCATTCAACTCACCGCGGACGTCAAATCCCTCGACGGCCCTTCCGGACCGGAAACGGATTTTACCGATCTTCACGCATGGACCGAAGTGTATCTTCCCGGCGCCGGCTGGGTGGGTCTCGATCCCACCTCGGGCCTTCTGGCCGGGGAGGGACACATCCCCCTGGCGTGCTCGCCGGAACCTCATAGCGCGGCCCCCATCACCGGCAAGCTGGACGCCTGCGAAGTGGATTTCAGGCATGAAATGGCGGTTTCCCGGGTCTACGAAGCGCCGCGCTCCACCAAGCCCTATCCGGAGGAGATCTGGCAGGAGATCGATGCCGTCGGGCGCCGGGTGGACCAGGTGCTCGACACCCTCGACGTCCGCCTCACCATGGGGGGCGAGCCCACCTTCGTTTCCATCGACGACATGGAAGGCGACGAATGGAACACCCTGGCGGTTGGCCCGGCCAAGCGCGACCTGGCGGCAAAGCTGATCAAGCGGCTTCGCAGCCGGTGGGCCCCGGGGGGGCTTCTGCACTTCGGTCAGGGCAAGTGGTACCCGGGGGAGTCCCTGCCGCGGTGGGCGTTGAGCTGCTGCTGGCGAAAGGACGGCCGCCCCATTTGGAAAGACGACCGGTGGATCGCCGACGAGTCGGTCGACTACGGCCACGGACCCCGGGAAGCCCGGCGGTTCATCGAAACCCTGGCGAATACCCTCGGTGTTGAACAGCGCCATGTCCGGCCTGCTTTCGAGGATATCTTCTACTATCTGTGGAAGGAACAGCGGCTGCCGATCAACGTCACCCCCGCCGACGCCAAACTCGACGACGAGGAGGAAAGGGCCCGTCTGGCCCATGCGTTCGAAAGCGGGCTGGGGGCCGTTGCCGGCTATGTGCTGCCCCTGCAGTACGGCTCCTGGAAGAGCGGGCCGTGGCCGTTTCGTGGCGGTAACATGTTTTTGCTTCCCGGGGACTCACCGGTCGGACTGCGGCTGCCCCTGGAATCTCTGCCGTGGGTGTCGGAGAAAGACTTTCCCTACGACTATCCCCTGGACCCCATGGCCGAGAGGCCGCCGCTGCCGGAAGTGCGCGAGGGACAACGGTTTCTCGACGGAACTCCGGAAGCCGTCCGGGGCGAGTCGGTACGGACCCAGCCCCCCCCCTTCGAAGACCCCCTGCCGGTGGCGGGCGAATCCGCCGCCTGGGTGGTTCGTACCGCATTGTGCTTGCAGCACCGCAACGGCCGCCTCCACGTCTTCATGCCCCCGGTGACCGCCTTGGAGGGGTATTTCGAACTCGTGGCCGCCATCGAGCACACCGCGGCAACGACCGGTTACCCCGTCATCCTGGAAGGCTATGTTCCCCCTTTCGACCCCCGGTTGAACGTGGTGAAGATCACTCCCGACCCCGGCGTCATCGAGGTCAACATTCACCCCCAGTCCACCTGGCAAGATCTGGTCCACACCACGACGACCCTCTACGACGCCGCCCGCCTCACCCGCCTGGGAACGGAAAAATTCATGCTCGACGGACGGCACACGGGCACCGGGGGCGGCAACCATATCGTTGTCGGCGGCGCCACCCCAGCCGCAAGCCCGTTCCTGCGGCGGCCGGACCTCCTCCGCAGCCTGTTGACCTACTGGAACAACCACCCGAGCCTCTCCTTTCTGTTTTCCGGCCTCTTTATCGGCCCCACCAGCCAGCAGCCCCGGATCGACGAGGCCCGCCACGACAGCGTGTATGAGCTGGAAATCGCCTTCAAGGAACTCGACAGACAAACCGCATCGGGTCTCCAGTGCCCACCATGGCTGGTGGACAGACTGTTTCGTCATCTGCTGGTGGACGTCACCGGCAATACCCACCGGGCGGAATTCTGCATCGACAAGCTCTACAGCCCCGATGCGTCCTCGGGACGCTTGGGGCTGGTCGAGCTTCGCGCCTTCGAGATGCCCCCACACGAGCGGATGAGCCTGGCTCAGCAACTCCTGTTGCGGGCCTGCATCGCCTGGTTCTGGGAGTCTCCCTGCCGCCAGTCGCTGGTTCGCTGGGGGACACGTCTCCACAGCCGTTTCATGCTGCCGTCGTTTGTGGAAGACGACCTCGCTCAGGTACTTTCAGACCTGAACCATGCGGGCTTCCCACTCACGTCGGCCTTTTTCAGACCCCATTTCGAATTTCGGTTTCCATTGATCGGGAAGGTGGTCTATGAAGGAATCGAGATTGAGCTGAGACAAGCCCTTGAGCCCTGGCATGTCCTGGGCGAAGAGCCGGGTGGCGGCGGTACCGTCCGTTTTGTGGATTCCTCCCTGGAACGGCTTCAGGTGAAGGTGAGCGGTATGACGGACGCCAGGTATGTGGTGACCTGCAATCAGCGGCGGGTGCCCCTTCAGCCGACGGGTGTCGAGGGCGTTTTTGTGGCAGGGGTGCGGTACCGTGCCTGGCAGCCGCCGTCGTGCCTGCATCCGACCATTGCCGTTCACGCGCCCCTGGTGATCGATCTGATTGACACCTGGACGCGTCGCTCCATCGGCGGCTGCTCGTACCATGTGTCCCATCCCGGGGGCCGGAGCTACGATGTGTTCCCGGTGAATGCCAATGAAGCGGAGGGCCGGCGCCTGTCCCGCTTTTATGCGATTGGCCACTCGCCTGGCCCGATGGAAACGATACCCGATGAGGAAAAAAACCCGTTTGCTCCATGCACCCTGGATCTCAGGTATTGACCGGACCAGAGGAGCATTTACCCGTTGATCTCCCGATGGCACCCATAACCATGCCCACGCCCCCCATACCCGACACCCAG
>JASFIA010000224.1:0-5288 GCA_050122915.1 Desulfobacterales bacterium
CACCACCCTCACGCCGCCCTTCAACGTTTACGTCTTCAAGCCGATTCCCGAAGACCGATCACTGGTTCCCGAACCGTTCATTCGATACAATGTGGGCGGCATCGAGCTGAATGTGGAAGGCTTTGAGAAACTGAAAAGGGAAATCCAGCTTACGCCCCTTGAGCTCACGCTGCCAACGGTTCAGAGGGAGCCCATACGGATCCATGTGGGCAGTTTCCCAACGGTCAAAGGCGTCCAACAGGCCTTGATCATCAGGGAGGCGGCCATTCCCCTGATGTCGCTGAAAGACATGAAGATTCATGGCATGACGGACCATGTCTATTACGAAGTATGCACCCACCCCGCCGTCTACCAAACGGTGAAATCGTCGATCGCCTGACCCTTTGTTGCCAGGGCCGGGGGTAAGGTCAACCAGGCGTTTCTGACCGCCGCAGGCCCATCAGAGCGGCGGGGACACCCATTTCCGCAACCGACGGTGGGGCCATGACCGGTCTGTTGCTTTTCTTTGACAAAACGGCCCCGATCAGTATAAAATTACCCCGAAAACCCGTTAATCGAAGGGATGTTGCAGAAAATGATCCTTTCCAGCGGCCGGTGCCAGCATTGCAACGAGGCAGTGATGATCGTCTGCAGGAACCCCATGCACCTCCTTCATCTCTTCCTATCGGTTCTCACCATTGGATTGTGGCTTCCGATATGGTTGCTCCTATTTCCAAGTCGACGGTGGTGCATTTGCAGCCAGTGCGGCCGGCGGGTTTATCCAATCGCCCTCTCCAACGCCTCCGGCGACAGGGCGGCATCCCCCCTCTGGTTCCTTTCCGGTGAACCGCCGTCTCACTCCAATTTCAATGCCTATTTGATCGCCCGAAACCTGGTCTATTACGTTCCAACGCGCGCCGCCTACGAAAAACGATAAGATCGCAGCCCTTCCCTTGGATGACGAGTCTCCCCTCGTCATACATGCCTCTGAGGCGGGACAGGACATGTCGGCCGGATCTTCATGCCCTTTGTCGACGGCCTACTCATAAAGCGCACCGGTTGACGACGACGCCCATCATCTCTATGATGCAACGCCATCGATCGGCGACGAGATCGTTCTCTATTACCGATTAGATCTCAACCACCGAGCCATTCGGGCACCCCGGGGCAGGTCGACACCCGCTCCAATTCGCGCGTCGACGCGGAAAGATACCCTATACCGGTCATCCGATCCGCAGGGAGCCACCATGAGCACCGACACACGAAAAGTCATCTACACCATGATCGGCGTGGGGCGACGCTTCGCCGGCAGAGCCGTCCTCAGGGACATTTCACTCAGCTATTTCTTGGGCGCAAAGATCGGTGTTCTCGGATTGAACGGCTCCGGGAAAAGCACGCTGCTGCGCATCATGGCCGGCATCGACACCGACTTTGACGGTCAGGCACTGCTTTCCGACGGCTATACGGTCGGGCATCTGGAACAGGAACCCCTGATTGGCGAGTCCCGCACCGTGAAGGAAGTGGTGGAAGAAGGGGTCCAGGAGACCGTTGATCTGCTGGAAGAGTATAACCGCATCAACGAGGCCTTCTCGGAACCCATGAACGATGAGGCAATGGACCGTCTGATCCAGCGTCAGGCAGACGTTCAGGAGCAATTGGATGCACGAAACGGCTGGGATCTCGACGCAAGGCTTGATATGGCCATGAATGCCCTTCGATGCCCCCCTGGAGAGTCGCCGGTGGGGGTGCTGTCCGGGGGCGAGAAGCGGCGTGTCGCGCTGTGCCGCCTGCTGCTGAGAGAACCCGACATTCTTCTCCTCGACGAACCCACCAACCACCTCGATGCGGAGTCCGTTGCCTGGCTCGAACAACACCTCCGGCAATATGCCGGAACCGTCATCGCCATCACCCATGATCGGTATTTTCTAGACAATGTGGCCGGCTGGATTCTGGAACTGGACCGGGGGTACGGCATCCCATGGAAAGGCAATTATTCCTCTTGGTTGGAACAGAAACAAAAGCGGCTGAAGGATGAAGCCAAGGCGGATCGCAAACGATTGAAAACACTTGAAAGGGAACTTGAATGGATTCGTATGACCCCCAAAGGGAGACAAACCCGATCCAAAGCCCGCATCCGGTCTTACGAGTCCCTGCTGTCCCAGGATGCTCGGCTTCGGGAAGATGAACTGGAAATCTACATCCCCCCAGGGCCGCGGCTGGGCAATCAGGTCATCGAATTCGATAACGTCAGCAAATCCTACGGGGAGCATCTTCTTTTCGACGCGCTGTCCCTGACGATACCGCCCGGAGCGATCGTGGGGATCATCGGACCCAACGGGGCCGGAAAGACGACCTTATTTCGACTGGTCACCGGCCGGGAATCCCCGGACATCGGTACGATCCGGATCGGGGACAGCGTTTGCCTGGCTTATGTCGATCAGGAACGCACGGATCTCAAACCGGAGGCGACCGTGTGGGAAGCCATTTCCGGTGGCCGGGATCATATCGATTTGGGAGGGCAATCGGTCAATTCCAGAGCCTACGTCGCCCGTTTCAATTTCTCGGGATCGGATCAGCAGCAAAAGATCAGCGCGCTGTCCGGAGGCGGCCGCAATCGGGTTCATCTCGCCAGAATGCTCCAGGAAGAGGCCAATGTGCTGCTTCTCGACGAGCCGACCAACGATCTTGACGTAAATACCCTCCGGGCATTGGAGGATGCGCTGCTGCATTTTGGCGGCTGCAGCGTCGTCATCAGCCACGACCGGTGGTTTCTGGACCGAATCGCCACACACATACTGGCGTTTGAAGGCGACAGTCGAGTGATCTGGTTCGACGGGAACTATACCGAATACGAAGCCGATCGGCGGCGGCGATTGGGGGATGAGGCCGACCGTCCCCGACGACTGCGCTACCGGGGACTTACCCGGCATTGAGCGCCATCCCGATCGGAGGACACCCCATTGGCAACGGGAAGGATCATCGATACCCATTGGCTTAGGACCGTTCGTCGATGGATCGTGGGACTCGGGGGCGGCTGGATGGTGCTGAGCCTGGCTCTCGTTTTGCCGTTTCGATGGCTGCCCCCCCCGATCTCCTCAGTGATGGCTCAAGAGTGGGTTACAGCCGTTGTCGAAGGTCGTGACCCTTTTTCCGCCCCGCCCCGCTGGACCGATTGGGATCTCATCCCCTCCCAGCTGCCTTTGGCGGTCATCGCTTCGGAGGATCAGCGGTTCATCGCCCACAACGGGTTCGACTTAAAATCGATCGCCGAGGCCATCGAAGAGCGTCTCGACGGGGGTCGCATGAGAGGGGCGAGCACCATCACCCAACAAGTCGCTAAAAACCTATACCTGTGGCAGGGGAGGTCATTTCTCAGGAAAGGACTCGAAGCGTACTTCACGGTTCTTCTGGAGGCCGCCTGGCCCAAGCGTCGGATTATCGAAGTCTATCTCAACATCGCCGAATTCGGCAGGGGCGTCTACGGTGTGGACGCGGCCGCCAGGCACCTGTTCAATAAGCCCCCCCGAAGCTTGAAACCATGGGAGTGCTGCCGCCTTGCGGCCGTTCTTCCCAATCCGAAACGGATGAATGCCGCCAGTCCATCCCCCTACGTCCGATCGCGGGCTGCTTGGATTCAGCGGCAGATAAGGCTAATGGGCGGAGCCCAGGTTCTGGAACGTTTAGGCGCCGAATAGACCGGCCCGATTTCGGCGGCGGCTGTTCCCGGGAGCATCCTATCGACACGCACCCAAACACTCCCCAATCGAACGGAAGGAAGCCCCGCATGCCGAAAGACCGGTCTCTTCAATTTCTTCTCATCCTCTCAGCGGGCCTTGCACTCCTAGCCTCACTGACAGGATGTGCACGAACGGATTCCCGATCACAAACCCTTACCGGCTATGCCAATCTGAACATCCGCAAGGTGGCCCTGATGCCCTTTTTCCAGGGCCAACCGGACCTGACCGGCGGCGGGGCAATCGCTTCCCCTCTCGACTGCACAGTGGAAGCGTTTTGTATGGTGGTCAACGACCTCATGCCGAATGCAGAAGCGGCAATGACCCGCCAGACCCAGGCGGCGATGGCGGTCCGATTCAATAAGCGCTTGGTCCCTCTTGACCGGGTATTGAGGGTTTACAGCGGCATGGCCATGAACGAACAGAAAGATACCCCCCGTGCTCTCGCCCAGCAGTTGGGGGAACTCTTGGACACCGACCATGTGATGATCGGCTCGGTCTGGCAATACAGAGAGAAAACCGAAACCGAGGGGGCATCCGTCGGATTTGCTCTTTACCTGGTTGAGGTCGACAGCGGCCGTCGCGTATGGCGGGGGCGCTTTGACAAGACCCAGGTTGGCCTCACCGAAGATGTCGGCGATATCCGTGACTTTTTCAAGAGGGGTTTTCGATGGCTGTCCGCGGAGAAGCTGGCTCGTCATGGCATCGAACGGGTGCTGGAAACGCTTCCGCAAGTTGAATAGGACCCATCGAATCGGCTTTTGAGGGATAGAGACGACCATGGCCAGACCATCGGGCAACGACAACCATTCCCCCGGAATACCTCCTGTCGATCTGTCCAACCCCCTTCTGGTTGGGCTGACAGGCGGCATTGCCACCGGCAAATCCACCGTTGCGGCCTACTTTTCGGCCACGGGCGTCCCCGTCATCGATGCCGACGGGATCGCCAGACGCGTGGTGCAACGCTCCCTGCCCGCATGGAAGGCCATCGTGGCCGCCTTCGGCCCATCAATCCTCGATGACAACGACGACATCGACCGGGCCCGGCTCGCCGCCATCGTCTTCAGTGACCCCGGTCAACGGGAGCGACTCAACCACATCGTACATCCCCGCGTGTACGAGGCTATGGCCAAGGACATCGAGCAGCATCTGGTGTCTTTTCCCGGCAGGCACATCCTATTGGATATTCCGCTTCTGATCGAAACCGGCTTGCACCGGGAGCTGTCTCTGATCATTCTGGTGTATGCGCCGGAATCCACCCAAATTCAACGACTCATTCGGCGGGACAAGCTGTCCGAGGCGTCGGCAATTGAACGGGTGAGAGCTCAGATGCCCATCGAATCCAAGCGTGCTTTTGCCGACATCCTGATCGACAACAGCGGCCATCGGGTTGCCACCCGCCGCCAGGTTCTGGACGTCTGCCGCGGCCTTCGGGACAAAGAATCCGCATGCGATCATCCTCCGAAAGACAAACCATGACTCCCGGAGCTCCGACCTTTGATCCGTGACTATCTGGCAGGGGCAGTGGTTCTCGGCCTCAGTGCCGGCATCAGCCCGGGACCGCTGATGGCTCTA
>JASFIA010000225.1:0-5270 GCA_050122915.1 Desulfobacterales bacterium
TTGAAGAGGCTGTTCGCTCCGCCGGCATCAAGGCGCCAGCTCTCATTGTCGTCGGCGAAGTCGTGGGTCTGCGCCCCACGTTGCGCTGGTTCGAGGACAGGCCACTGTTCGGGAAACGGATCGTGGTCACCCGGGCCCGGGAGCAGGCAAGCGACCTAATCCGCCGGCTCTCCGATCTGGGTGCCGACTGCATGGAGGTGCCCACCATCCGAATTGTACCCCCGGATTCCGGCGGCGCCCTCGACGACGCCATCGACGCCATTGACGGGTATGACTGGATCATATTCACCAGCGTCAACGGGGTGCGTTTCTTTTTCGACCGCCTGTTTGCCAAAGGGGGCGACGCACGCAGATTGGGTCACCTCAATACCGCTGTCATCGGCCCGGCCACGGCGGATGCACTCCGGCGGTTCGGCCTGGCGAGCGACATCGTGCCGGAAAACTTCCGGGCGGAATCCATTCTTGAGGCCTTCGAGGCCATCGATATGACCGGCAGACGAGTGCTTCTGCCCCGCGCATTGGAGGCAAGGGCCATTCTTCCTGAAGAACTCCGGAAAAAAGGTGCTGTGGTGGACGAAGTGGCGGCCTACCGGACGGTGGCCGAGGTGGATCGGGCCGAAGCCCTTGTCGAGGCCCTTGAAAACCGATCGGTGGATATGGTGACGTTTACCAGCTCTTCGACGGTCATGAATTTCATGGCCATGCTTCCACCGACCAGGGCGGCAGACCTCATGGATGGCGTGACAGTGGCCAGCATCGGCCCCATTACCACCGAAACAGCCCAAAGCCTGGGGGTGACCGTCCATTTCACGGCCGAAACCTATACTATTCCAGGCCTCTGCTCTGCGATCTGCAACCACTTCCGAAACTGAAACGCCTGGTGCCCGAGGCCGGCAGCATGCATCTCTCCAGGGTCGCCCGTCCAGCGTTGCGTTTACGGTTCCGCTTCCGATATAGGTCAATCGGATTGGAGCGAACCAGCCCCAGTCCGATGACCGCGGACCCCCAATCGGTTAAAGGAGCATGCCATGGGAGCGCCGATGGAGACCTATCTTTCCGGTCTACCCCAAATGGTCGACAGGATCCGGGGAATGAAGGAAACGATTCTGGCCAACATCGTATTAATCGGCCAGGTACCGTCGCCAACCTTCCAGGAGAAGCGGCGCGCCGAAAAGTTCATGCGCCGATTGGTGGACTTTCATGTGGATGAATGCTCGACTGACGGCTTCCGCAATCCCATCGGCATCATCCGGGGAACCGATGAGTCCCTGCCCCCCATTTTTCTGGTGGCCCACCTGGACACCTTCTTCGGCAAGGATGTCGACCACAACTATACGGTGATGGAGAACACCGTGATCGGCGCGGGCGTTCTGGACAATACCGTCAGTGTCGGCGTGATGGCCTCCTTTCCGGAAATACTCCGGGCCTTAGGCGTTGCCTTCAAATCCACCATCGTTCTGGCCGGCGTCATCCAGTCCCTGGGGAAGGGCAACCTGAGAGGTATCCGCCACCTCGTAAAAACGTGGAAAGGCCCTATTCGCGGAGCAGTCATCATGGAGGGAGTTGAAATCGGACGTCTCAACTACTACTCGGAGGGCATGATCCGCTGCGAGGTGAGCTGCCGGATATCCGAAAAAAAAGGAATCGAGCACCGTTTCAAGCCGAATGCCATCTTGATTCTCCACGACATCATCAACCATATCCTGGAAATGCGTCTGCCCCAGAAGCCCAAAAGCCGGATCATCATCGGAAAGATTGCCGCCGGCCTGAAGCACGGCATCATCGCCTATGCCGGCCGTCTGGGCTTCGAGATTCACAGTGACTCGGACCCGATGGTCAAGGAGATCTACAGTCACATCCAGGACATCGTCAACGGCATCAGCCATGAATACGGGGTGGAATTGGCCCTGGAGACCATCAGCAACGCCACTGCTTCCCGGCTGCCTTACACCCATCCACTCGTAAAGGCGGCAGGAAAGGTCATGAACGCCCTCGACATCGAGCCGGTGGGAGAGCCGAGCGAATCCGAGCTGTCCATTTTTCTGGCCAAAAAAATTCCGGCGGTCACTTTAGGGCTTACCCGTGGAGAACACTTTCACCAACCCAACTCCAAAATGGAGATCGATCCGATGTTCAACGGCATTGCCCAGGTCGTGGGAGTCATGAAAGCCATCGACGAGGGGGTGTGCGATGAGTGACCGATGGTTGAACCGAAACACGTTTCATTACGGGCAATTCAGCGATCTTGCCGGACTGGTGGATAGCAAGGAGCAGAAAAACGTCAAAATCTCTTTGTGCCTGCCGACACTGAACGAAGAAAGGACCATTGCCAAAGAAATCGTCATCCTCAAGAGCGAGCTGATGACCCGATACCCGATTCTTGACGAAATCGTGGTCATTGACTCCGGCTCGGAAGACGATACCGTGAAAATCGCCCGCGCCTTTGGAGCCAAAGTCTTCCTGGCCGACGATATCCTGCCCATGCACGAACGATATCGAGGAAAAGGTGAGAATCTCTGGAAGGCTTTGTTCATCGCCGAGGGGGACATCATCGTCTACCTGGACGCCGATATCAAAAACATCCACCACCGCTTCGCCTACGGTCTCATTGGACCTTTGCTCTCCTATGACCACATCAAGTACACAAAGGCCTTCTACGACCGCCCAATCGCCACGGGGAAAAACAAAATTCGCCCCACCGGCGGGGGCAGGGTTACGGAATTGGTGATCCGACCCTTGTTTTCCCTGTTCTTCCCTGAGCTGACCCAGATCATTCAACCCCTCTCCGGCGAATATGCCGGTTACCGGAGCATCTTCGAGCAGATTCCGTTTCCCATCGGCTATGGTGTCGAAACCAGCATGATTCTGGACATCTGTGAACGGTGGGGCCTCGATGTGATCGCCCAAGTCGACCTGGAGCGGCGGGTTCATCGCAACCAGGACACCAAGGCCCTCGGCCGAATGTCTTTCGTGGTGATGAAAACCTTTCTCAGGCGAATCCACCGTTTAGGCATTGTCGAATTCAAAAGGGAGCTATATGATCAAATGATTCAGTACAACCTGGTCAGGGAAAACATCGTCCCCGACCTTGTCGAGATGAGCGGCGTCGAACGCCCGCCCATGGCAGAAGTGGCTGAATACCGCAAAAAATTCGGATTGAGCGCCACGGCCGATCACATCCCCGACAGAAAGAATGCACCATGACCAAAGGGTCACTGACAGATGACTTCCATCGGCATCTCAACTATTTGCGGGTATCCGTCACCGACCGCTGCAATTTGCGTTGCCTCTATTGTGTTCCTGAATCGGATTTCCCTTTTCTGCCCCACAGGGATATCCTTCGCTATGAGGAGATTCTCAGAATCGTCAGGGCCGGCGTTTCCATTGGGATATCCAAAGTCAGGGTAACCGGCGGAGAGCCCCTGGTGCGGAAGGGCATCGGATCATTCCTCAAGCGGCTGGGGGCAATGGAGGGGATTCGAGACCTCTCTCTTACCACCAATGCCCTACGCCTCAAGGATTACCTGGACCGGATTGAAGACGCGGGGATCCGCCGGCTGAATATCAGTCTCGACACCTTGATACCCGAACGGTTCAAAACCATTACCGATGTGGATGGTTTCGACACGGTCTGGAAAGGCATACTGGCGGCCCACGGCAGGGGGTTTTTCCCCGTGAAGCTCAACACGGTGGCCATGAAGGGGGTCAACCACGACGAACTGGAAGCCATCGCCGCGCTCACCCTGTCCTATCCCTTTCATGTCCGGTTTATCGAGTACATGCCCATCGGCTCCGCCCGCTTCGAGGAAGACCCCTACATGTCCACAGATGCCATTCGGCATCAGATCTCCGGACTCGGGCCCCTGGTGCCGGTCGATCGCTCCCCAGAAGACGGGCCGGCGGAACGGTTTCGGATTCCCGGCGCCAAGGGGGAGATCGGCTTCATCAGCCCCATCAGCCGCCACTTCTGCGGCAGCTGCAATCGGCTTCGCCTGACGGCCGCAGGCGGTCTGCGTGCCTGCCTGCTGAAGGACGATGAGGCCGACATCAAAACCCTCATCCGCAACGGGGGTAGCGATGAGGAAATCATCCACCTGTTCAGAGAGGCGGCCCGCTCCAAGCCGGAGCACCACGGCCTGACCGGCGGTTGCGGCAACAAACCCGCCAGCCGAATGTCAGCCATTGGCGGATAAGGGCCCGCTACCCACTTAACCCAGGGCCGGCGATGGGACATTGGCCGGCAGATGCCACAGAAGGACCCCACCGATCATGCCCAAAAGCCAATCTCCTTATGCCTGCCACCTTTTCGTCTGCATCAACGACCGCAAGGGCGCCCGGAAATCCTGCGCGGACGGCAACAGCCCAGAGGTTCGCCGGCGCCTGAAACAGGCCGTGGCCGACAATGGGTGGAAGCCCAGAGTGAGGGTTTCCCAGTGCGGGTGCATGGGGCTCTGTACCGACGGCCCCAACGTCATCCTCTATCCTCAGGGCACGTGGTTTTCCGGGGTGTCTGAAAGCGATGTGGAGACGATTCTTGCGGCTGTCGAGCGCACACTGGCCGAGGCCGACGGCGGCGGGTGATCACACGAATACAATCCCCAAAAAAGGAGCCCGAACCGCCGACGCAGGAGGCTTCATTTGCTCCTTAAACGTACAGAACGGTTCGGGCATCATTGGCTGCCTGAATCACTCCGATGCAAGTCGAGGGGGGTGTCGGTACCGATTTCGCTAACCACGTGATCCAGGCGGTTGAACGGGCAAATAACATCAAGATTTCAGATAGTCAAGATGTTTTTTCACAATCACTGTCGACGGCAGCCCCAAAAGTACCCCGCTGCGTTCCTACTGCAGCAGATTCGGAAGAAATGTCACCAGCTCGGGGACCATCATCAGTACCGCCAGACAAAGAAGATAGGCCGGCAGAAAATAGGCGACGCCTTTGAACACCGACGCCAGAGGTATGTCTCTTGCCATCCCTCCCACCACGTATGTGGTGGCCCCGACCGGCGGTGTCACGGCACCCAGGGTGGTCACCACGGTGATGGTGACGCCGAACCAGATGGGATCGTAGCCCAGTTCCTGGGAAACCGGAAAAAAAATGGGGATAGTGATGAGAAGAAGCGCCAGGGCGTCCATGACCGCACCGCCGATGATGTATATGATGAAGATGATCCCCATGACCGCCTCTTTCGATATCGGCAGCGCCACCACCCAGCCGGCGATATCGAAGGGGATCCGCGTCACGGCCAGAAATCGCCCGAAAATCAAGG
>JASFIA010000226.1:0-5259 GCA_050122915.1 Desulfobacterales bacterium
CGTCCGCCTGTCAACCTTCCCGCCGAAAGCGCCGAAAACCATCCGTGAGCCCCAAACAAAAAAGCGGCTCCCCCCTTGAGGCAAGCCGCTTATTTATTTAAGGTGATGTGGTCGGGGCGAGAGGATTTGAACCTCCGACCCCTTGAACCCCATTCAAGTGCGCTACCAGACTGCGCTACGCCCCGACACAAAGGGGCTTCTAACCCTTTCAGATGTCGGCTGTCAAGGATTAGATGCCGCCGGCTTTCCGGAAACCGGACCATGGAAGACAGATGCCGCCAATGCCGTTAGACGCCGTGATTCCCCCCGCCATCACACCTGGCGACACCATCGGTATCGCGGCGCCTTCAAGTCCATTTGACCGGGCGGCCTTTGACCGTGGGATTGGCGTCATCAGAGATCGAGGATTTCGGGTGACCATCCCGGAGTCGGTGTTCGACACCCGGGGATTTCTGGCCGGTGACGACCCCTCGAGGGCCGAGGCGTTCAACCGACTCGTCGTTGATCCGGATATCAAGGCCATCCTTTGTGCCAGGGGGGGGTATGGCAGCAGTCGAATTCTGCCTTTGATCGATTTCGAGGCACTACGAAACCACCCCAAAGTCATTGCGGGGTTCAGCGACATCACCTTCATTTTAAATGCTGTTTTCAGCCAAAGCGGGATTCAGTCCCTCCATGGTCCGCTGGTGACCACCCTTGACCAATTGGAAGGGGCCGACGCTCTGTTTGCCGCCATGACGGGGGCTTCGATCCCTGCCCTCAAAGCGGAGTGCGGGGTCGTTCTCCGCGGGGGACAGGGCACCGGAAGGGTGGTCGGCGGAAACCTCACCTGTTTTTGCCATCTGTTGGGCACTGCCTGGCAAGTGCCCTTGTCTGGGCGAATTTTGCTGCTGGAAGACCGAGGTGAGGAACCTTACAGGGTCGACCGTATGCTGACCCACTTGAAGCAGACGGATGGTTTCGATACCTTGGCCGGTATCGCCATCGGCGGCTTTGATGACGGGGGACGGTTGGAGGAGGCCATGCTCGGGGTTTTCCGGGATGCCTTCAGGCATGCGGATTTTCCAGTAGTGAGCGGATTCCCGGTAGGTCACGGGGATCGAAATCTTACCGTGCCTATCGGGCGAACGGCCACCCTGGACGCCCAAGCGCGGGAGCTGGGGTTTCACTGATGACGGCGCGGACTCCAAACCATCAACGGCGAGGGGATATTCCCTCGCGGCAATATCGTCAACCGGTGTCCGAATCAGGGTCGGCTCGGTTCGGGTTTACCGGCATAGCGATTCGACGGTCATCACGTCCCACTGCCCCTTACGACGGATGGGAAAGCCCCCTGGGGACTGACCGTCATGGGTTGGGGCTATCGTGACACCCATCGATCGACTGTTGAGGCTCGGCCAGAAAGGACGAGTGTTTCCCGGAGCGGTGGCGCTGGCATCCCAAAAGGGGCGAACGGTGATCGAAAGCGCCTGGGGAGCGGCGAATCTCAAGACCGGCGAGTTGGTGGCGGCGGACACGGTATTCGACCTTGCGTCACTCACCAAACCCCTGGTGACGGCTGTGATCGCGATGAGGCTGATGGCGACGAACCGACTGAAACTGAATGAGCCCATTGGATCGGCTCTGCCCTCCTTACTCGGGACGGACAAATCCGAACTCACCGTGGAACAGCTTCTGCGTCATACCAGCGGTCTGCCCGATTACCGTCCATACTACCTGAGGCTTGGAGAGATACCCGCCGCCGGGAGGGCGGAGGTTGTGCTGGAGTGGATAACCCGAGAGCCGCTGGAGGCGTTTCCGGGAACCCGCACCCTGTATAGCGATCTGGGGTTTATTCTTCTTCAATTCGTTTTGGAATCCCTCGCTGCATCCCCTCTCGACGCCCTGTTCTTGGAAGAGGTCAGCCGACCCCTGGGCATCGCAGACCTCTTTTTTTCCAATGATCGGGATGCTCTGGCAGGCCGCAGCGTGGCGGCTACGGAGGTTTGCCCTTGGCGAGGCGCGACGATTCGTGGTGAGGTTCATGATGAAAATGCGCACTGCTTGGGGGGCGTTGCCGGTCATGCCGGCCTGTTCGGAACAGCGGCGGCCGTCGAGAGACTGCTCTCGGAACTCATGACTGCCTGGCACGGTGGGAATGGTGCGGGGCTATTCCCGGCGGACTTGGTGCGGCAATTTTTCGATCGCCCTGACAGCGGAATGAGACCCCTTGGATTCGATGCGCCCAGTCCCGAATTCTCAAGCTGCGGCAGGTGTTTTTCCAGACGGACGGTGGGGCATCTCGGTTTTACCGGCACGTCGTTCTGGATGGATCTGGAGCGTCAAATAATTATCGTTCTGTTGACCAATCGGGTGCATCCCTCCAGGGAAAATGACCGCATTCGTCGGTTTAGGCCCTGTGTCCACAATCGAATCATGTCTATTTTATCCAAATGTAAATTCAAATAGTTAAAAGAAAGGGTCCCCATGGCGACATCGTACTTTTAAAAATTCGGTTTTGAACTTGTAACCCGGCACGGTTTCTGCTACGTATTTCCTTTAATCTCAATGCCGTGCATCCCGATCCCGGATTGCAGACCCACTGGTGCCTGAACCCGACGGTGACAGTCGCCGGTGTGATTTTTTTGGCGGCAACTCCATTTCCCAAACAAGAGGCGATATGAACTTAATACTCGATGGTTTCCTGGGCGTTTTCTCAAACGACCTGGCAATCGACCTCGGAACGGCCAACACTCTTGTCTACGTCAAGGGTAAAGGGATCGTTCTCAATGAACCGTCCGTCGTGGCGGTCAGCACAGACAACCGCTCCAAAAACCGCGTTCTAGCCGTGGGGTCAGACGCCCGCAATATGTTGGGTAAAACGCCGGGCAATATTGTGGCCATCCGCCCGATGCGAGACGGGGTCATTGCGGATTTCGAGGTGACCGAGGCCATGCTCCGGTATTTCATCCGGAAGGTACACAACCGCCGTTCCTTCATCCGTCCACGAATCATCGTGGCGGTCCCTTCCGGGATTACTCAGGTGGAAAAACGTGCAGTGCGCGAGTCTGCGGAATCCGCCGGTGCGAGAGAGGTCTTTCTCATCGAAGAGCCAATGGCAGCGGCCATCGGCGCCAACCTGCCCATTACCGAGCCGACCTGCAACATGGTGGTCGATATCGGGGGCGGCACCACCGAAGTGGCGGTGATTTCCCTTGCCGGCATTGTCTACAGCATGTCGGTGCGGGTGGCAGGCGATAAAATGGATCAGGCCATCATCCAGTACATCAAGCGAAAATACAACCTGCTGATCGGTGAGCGAACGGCTGAGATTATCAAAACGACCATCGGAAACGCGTATCCGGATCCACAAAACCTCGAAACCATCGAGGTCAAGGGTCGCGATCTTGCCTCCGGTATTCCCAAGATACTCACCATCGATTCCGAGGAGGTTCGAGTGGCCATCTCCGAGCAGATCGATGCCATCATCGAGACGGTCAAAATCGCCCTCGAGCAGACACCTCCGGAACTGGCAGCCGACATCGTGGACAGAGGAATTGTTCTGACGGGAGGCGGAGCGCTTCTCAAAAACCTCGACAAGCTCCTCAGGGAGGAAACCAGCCTGCCGATCATCGTGGCGGATGACCCCCTGACCACGGTTGCCATGGGGTCGGGTCAGACGCTGGACAACATCGAAACCCTGAAGCGCGTTATCATCCAATAACCCCATGTTTTCCAGAAAGACGGTGGTGGTTTTAGGCGTGGTCGTTTTGATCATCGCCAACACGCTGATCTTGTCGGTACTCGGCAATCGAATCCCGACAACCGGCACCGGTCGTTTTGCGATTTCCCTTCTGGCGCCTTTCCAGGAGGGACTTACCCGTTCCGTCCGATTCCTGCGCGATACCTGGAAATCCTATTTCGATTTGGTGGGGGTCTCGAGGGAGAACCACGAGCTCAACAACCAGTTGTCCGAGATTCATCAGATCCGCAATCAGCTTTTAGAGACGGAACTGGCCAACGAAAGACTCCGGGATCTTCTGAACTTCAGGAAGGGAATCAGCGAGGAGGTGACGGTTGCGGAAATTATTGCCAAAGATCCGTCCTCCTGGTTCAAAACCGTTATCATCAACAAAGGCAGTGACGATCGGTTGATGCCTGGGCTGGCTGTCGTCGTCTCCGATGGTATCGTGGGCCAGGTGGTGGAGACGGCCCGGCATCATGCCAAGGTTCTCCTGATCACCGATCCAAACAGTGCGGTGGACGGACTTGACCAGCGCACGCGCGTCCGGGGCATCATCAAAGGGGGTACCACCAATCAGTGCCGGTTTCATTTTGTGCCCGGTAAAGAAGACGTCCAGGCGGGGGACATTATCGTGTCGTCAGGTCTCGACGGCGTCTATCCCAAAGGCCTCCGAGTGGGTGCGGTCACCGCCGTCGAGATGGGGGTCGCCGACATTTTCCAAACCATCGAGGTTCAGCCTTTCGTGGATTTTGACAAGCTTGAAGAGGTGTTGATCCTGCTCACCCCGCGAGGGCAGGAATTGGGCTTGATACCATGACGCTCGCCTTTCATCTGACGGCGGTGCTCCTCCTGATGGCCCTCCAAACCGCTCTTCGGCTTCATGTGAGGGGATTGGACAACTGCTTTGATTTGCTGATCGTCTATGTGTCCTTTCTCGGCCTCTACCGCCACCCCAAGGAAGCACTGCCCGTCATCCTTCTTTCCGGCATCTGCATGGACAGTCTTTCAGGGGGCAGCTTCGGGCTTTTTCTGACGAGCTATCTATGGTTTTATGTGTTGTTGAATCGGATCGTGAGGTTTCTGCATCCAGGAAACCGCCTTCTCCTTTTTTTTTCGGTAGGGATCGGCGTTTTGATCGAAAATACGGTCCATCTCGGCATTGCCTATCTTCTGCGGGAGGGGTTTCCGGCGTTTGAGCTCGTCAGAGACCGGACCCTGATTCAGCTCCTTTGGGCACTGTCGCTTGGGCCCGTTTTGTTGGTCCTCGTCCATCGGTTTCATCTAATCTGGGAGCGGTGGCTTAGCGCCGTTATGGTGCGGGACACCTAACCCTTTCTCCCACCGGGTCCGCTACCCGCAGGGATTTAGACATTGAACGAATATCTCAATACCGTCTACTGCGATTGGTTCAGATCGCGCCTGACCCGGGTCGGTGCATGCATCACCATCGCCATTTTGTTTCTGCTGCTTCGCCTGTCCTATCTCCAGGTTATCAAAGGGGCTGAATATCGGGAGATGTCCATTAATAATAGCAT
>JASFIA010000227.1:0-5256 GCA_050122915.1 Desulfobacterales bacterium
TCCCGTTCCGGATTGTTGCCTTCCCAATCCCACGTCTTATGTTGCTGGTCTGACTTCAGCCCCTATCGCGTCAGCCGTCAGGGGCAGGAGATCACTGGTGCGACGGCTATCGGCAGCGCTGAAGCTGCTGCAATGGGGACGCAGACCGCGTTCAGTCATTCACTGCCCCGGATCGGCAGCAACGGTAATGTACCAAAATGGAGATGAACGACAATGCAAAGGAATCGTGCGGCAGGGATGGCCATCGGTACCGATGATGGACTGATGAACAAAGTGGTGGCTGTTTTAATGACACTCCTTCTCTGGGCGTGGTCGGGGTCATTTGCCCTATCCACAGCCGATGCCGTTGTCATCGGCCATCCCGCAGGGTGGCCCCACGACAGGAGCGATCTGGAACCGGATCCAGCGGTTGTCCACGGGCGCCTGCCCTCGGGGTTTCGCTATGTCATGATGAAGAACACCAATCCCAGAGACCGTGTGGTGATGCACCTGGTGGTGCAGGCCGGTTCCCTGCATGAATCCGACGAGCAACTGGGACTTGCCCACTTTCTGGAGCACATGATGTTCAATGGATCCACGCACTTTCCGCCGGGGGAACTGGTCAAGTATTTCCAGAGAATCGGGATGCAGTTCGGGGCCGACGCCAACGCATCGACGGGATTTACCGAAACCGTCTACGACATCGTGCTGCCCAATGGGTCCGAAGAAAGCATCAAAGACGCACTGACGGTTTTTAGAGACTACGCCGAAGGGGCCCTTTTGCTTGAGTCGGAGATCGATCGTGAGCGCGGCGTCATTCTAGCTGAAAAGCAGACAAGGGATTCCGCCGCCTGGCGGACGTATGTCGAGACGCTCAATTTTCAGATGGCCGGGACTTTACTTCCCAGCCGGTTGCCGATCGGGGATGCCGCGGTCATTCAGGACTCCAGTCGAGATCGATTTGTGGATTTCTACAATACCTGGTATCGGCCCGAGCGAATGATTCTTGTTGTCGTAGGAGATGTCGACTTGTCAACGGTCGAGCGACTGACGGAAGAAACGTTCGGAGGGATGGAAAGCAGAGGGCCCGATCGGCCCGATCCATCCATCGGGGAACTCGCGCGCGATGCCGTGAGCGTTTTCTATCACAGAGAGGATGCGATCGGGAATACCACCGTATCGATCGAAACGCTGACCGGCATAGACCCGGTTTCCGATTCCGTTGCCTATCAACAGCGGGTTCTGGAGGAACAGGTTGCCAACAGGATGCTGCAAAACCGGTTGGATCGCCTTGTCGCAGAACCCGGAAGTCCGATGACATCGGCATCGGTCGGTTCGGGCACGTTCATGCAGGTGTTCCAGTATTCAGGTATCGAAGCCGATTGTGAACCGGACAACTGGGCCCGTGCCCTATCGGGTATCGATCAGGTGCTTCGACAAGCACTCAGCCACGGCTTTCAGCCCGAAGAACTGGCGCGGGTCAGAAAGGAGTATCAGGCCGAATTGGACCAGGCGGTGGTCGAAGCACCCACCCGTGAATCGAGGCGACTGGCCAGAGAGATCCTCGGATCTTTGAGGCGTCAGACGGTGTTCCGGTCGCCGTCACAGGAACAGGCGTTTTTCACGCCAAGGCTGCAGGCCCTGACCGTGGAAGAGGTCAATGAGCGATTGCGAGATGTCTGGTCTCCGGATCACCGGATGGTGATCGCCACCGGCAACCTGGCGGTGCCCGACGGCGAGACATCCCCGGAACAGCAGATCATGGCCGTCTATGAAAAAAGCCGTGCGACGGCCGTTTCCCCCCCCGATACTCTGCCTGAGGTGGCCTTCCCCTATTTGTCCGACCCTCAGGTGACCGGAGCCGTCGCCGCTGCCGACACCGACGAGGACCTGGGAATAGAGCGGTTGCGGTTTGTTAACGGACTTCACCTGCTGCTGAAACCGACCACCTTTTCAAAAGGAGAGATCCAGTTCGTCCTGTCCCTTGGCGACGGCCGGGCGTCGGAGCCCGCCGGTCTGCCTGGCATTTCGGACCTCGCTGCATCGGTTGCCAATGAAAGCGGTTTGGGCCGTCTGCAGAACAGGGATCTCGAGCGCGCCCTCGCCGGCACCCAAACCCGGTTGGAATTTGGTGTCGCAGAAGACCATTATTTTTTTCGGGGCCGCTCGGTTGCCGGTGAGGAGAAACTGCTCTGCCAGTTGCTTTACGCCCATCTCGTCGATCCTGGGTTTCGTGAGGAGGCGCTGGCGATTTCACTGGAGCGGTTGAGACAGGAGATCCAGACCATGGATCGATCGGTGAACGGCACGATGTCACTCTACGGTGATCGTTTCCTTGCCGGCGGTGACAGCCGCTTTGGACAGACGAACTACGCCCTGGTCAGCCAAATCACTCTGGACAACATTAAAAGGTGGCTGGGTTCCGTTCTTTCCGGAGCGCCATTGGAACTCAGCGTCGTCGGAGATTTTGACGCCGACGCGTTGAAACACTGGGTTGCCCTCTATTTGGGGAGTCTTCCCACGCGGGAAATGCCATCAGAAACCGATTACCGGCGCCCGCTCTTTCCGGTGGGTCAGCGGCTCGACGTCACGGTGGATTCTGAAATCGACAAGGCCCTGTTCGTTGCCGCCTTTCCAACCGACGACGTATGGGACATTCAGAGAACCCGAAGGCTCAACGTGCTTGGAGACGTGGTCAGCGAGCGGGTCCGGGAGGTCATCCGGGAAAAATTGGGAGCCGCCTATTCCCCCTACGCCTATAACGATCCGTCACGGGCCTATGCCGGTTACGGAAAGTTCATGGCGGTTGTGCCGGTGGATCCAATGAAACTCGACGTCGTGGATGACGCTGTCTCTCGAATCGCCGAAGAACTGACCCGGGAGGGGGTCGACAGCGAGGCGTTCGATCGGGCAGTTGAGCCCACCCTCACCAGCATCAAGGACCTGCTGCAACAAAACCGCTACTGGTTGTATACCGTCCTCCGGGGCGCTTCCCGTCATCCTGAACAGCTGGAGTGGAGCCGGACGATTCAAAGCGACTACGCCACCATTACACCGGAGGAGCTTTCCGCATTGGCGGCCACCTATTTAGACCCGGAACGAAAGGCCGTTATCGTGGCACATCCGGGTCGATAGGCCCGTCCTGGAAATGGAGCCAAGGTGTTCCGACAGGGTGAATCGCGGTTGCCAGTCCATCGGACATTTGCTATGGAACCCTGATATTTTCCTGATTGAAAGGATTCGGGATGGCGCATCATAAAGACCCCGCCGGCATATGGGCGTCGGTTTGGGAGTTTCTTGCATCTGTTCGCTTGTCGGTCATTCTTTTGCTACTGCTGGCAGGTACTTCGGTCATCGGCACTCTGATACCGCAAAATGCCAGTCCAATGGCCTACCTCCAAGCCTATGGAGAGTTCTTATACCGCCTGTTTTCGGTCTTTGATTTTTTCGACATGTACCACTCCTGGTGGTTTCGGTTGCTGATCATGCTCCTGGTAGTGAACATCGTGATCTGCTCGATCGATCGTCTGGGGGTGGTCGCAAAGATTGTCTTCAATCGGAACCCAACCTTCAAGCGCTCCCGATTCCAGAAGGCCAAGTCCCGGGAGACCTTCTCGTCCCACCTTCCTCCTGAGGAGCTGAAAGACCGCTATCGCCCCATGCTGCACAAGGCCTTCAGCCGGGTCGTGTCGGAGAGTGCCGACGGCGGGTTCAGCCTCTTTGCCGAGAAGGGACGGTGGACCCGGCTCGGCGTTTATGTCGTTCACCTCAGTGTGGTCGTCCTGATGATCGGATCCCTTGTTGGATCGATATTCGGCTTCGACGGGTTCGTCACGATAGCTGAACAAACCCAAACCCGCCGCATTGAAATACGAAACACCGGCGAACCTCTCGATCTAGATTTCGAAATCCGCTGCGACGATTTCAGCGTCAGCTTTTATGATACCGGTGCACCCAAAGAGTTCAAATCGACCCTGACCATCGTCGAGAACGGCCAGCCGGTCTTGACGAAGGACATCATCGTCAACGATCCCCTGGTCTACAAAGGGGTGAGGATTTATCAATCGAGCTACGGGCAACTGCCGCCGGACCCCCACGGTGACGCCGAGCCACCGCCCGAATCACTGACCTTTCGGGTCACCGTCAGTGAATCCGGAGAAACCGTTGAAGTCGAGGTCAAACGGGGAGAGTCGGTCAGCTTGCCGAACCAACTGGGGGAGATGGCCTATGTGGCCTACGAGCCCTCATTTGTCTTCGGTGACAAGGACCTGGGGGCCACCGTATCGGTTGAGCTCAGACGGCCGGGGCAGGAGGCCGCCGTGGTGAAGCTCCCGCTCAAGTTTTCAAATTTCGATCGCATGCGAGGCGGCGACGTCTTTCTGTCGGTCGCCGGCCAGAAAACGGAGGCCTTCAAGCCCGGCGCACCTCAGCAAAGCCGATACTACACCGGGCTTCAGGTCAATCGGGATCCGGGCGTTCCATTGGTATACGCCGGGTTCATTTTTATGATCATCGGGTTTGTCATTACGTTTTTTATGTCCCACCAAACCATTTGCGTTGATATTCGAAAAAAGGGAGACGGCTCCGAGGTGTCGGTTGCCGGCATTGCCAATCGAAATCGCCTGGGAATGGAATCCAGGGCGAGACGTTTGGCCGAGGGGTTGAAATCGATGCAATAATCCCTGCCGGGCCCTGGAACCCGTATTAGGGTTTGGGCCGACCAGGGGTTTCGAAGGATAAAACAGAAGAGGTTGCATTATGACCAGTTCGTCCATTCTTTCCGTCGTTACCTTTATGTATGGTCTGGCGGCTGTCATCTATATCGCCGCTTGGATTTTCAAAAAGCCCGATGCCGGTCGAACGGCCTCTTGGGTGACACTTGCCGCGGTGGCAGGAAACGCAACCGGCATTATTCTCAGATGGGTGGAGTCCTACCAGCTTGGGTACGGCCATGCGCCCCTATCCAACCTCTATGAGTCTCTGGTATTTTTTGCGTTGTCCATCGGTATCCTCTATCTGGTGGTTGAACGAAAGTATCAAAACCGGGTGCTGGGAGCCTTTACAACCCCTCTGGCCTGTCTGGCGATGGCCTATGCATCCCTCTCTCCGAATATCAGCGACCGCATCCAGCCCCTGATTCCCGCCCTGAAGAGCAACTGGCTCATCGCCCACGTGGTCACTTGCTTCATCGGCTATGCAGCCTTTGCCGTCGCCTTCGGAGTGAGCATCATGTTTCTCGTCGCGGACAGACGGTCCGTGGGTGCCGGCGCCGGGGGC
>JASFIA010000228.1:0-5249 GCA_050122915.1 Desulfobacterales bacterium
GCGGGAAATCTGATCCGGTGGATAAGGATTGAACGAGATGTCTCGTTTATTTAGCTGTATTGTCAAGCGGTTGAGATCACTTAATGCCGCAGGATTGCTTACCAAAGGAGATTGTGTCCCTAAAACGGCGATGGCTTTTAAATTTTTTGCCCCAAAAACGGCGCCGAATCCACCGGTTGCACTGCCCGCATTGTCCGTCATCAGGTTGGCACTGCGGCATAGATTCATTCCAGCCGGACCAGTGGAAATAAAATGCGTTCTTTTGCCATGTTTTTGTCGTAGATACGCCCCTGCCTGCTCAACGCCTTCTAAATGAATGGCGGCAGCATCTTCTATCCTTAATTGTCCATCTGAAATGAATAAATAAACAGGTCGATTGGCCTTTCCATACACCATCAGTCCATCGAAACCGGCCCTTTTTAAAGCGGGCCCCCAATACCCCCCCATGTTGCCATAACAAAAGCCTTCCGGCATCAACATCGGTGATTTTCCTACGACTTCAAACCGGGATGCTCCTTGTGCACCTGTTGCGGTCAATGGCCCCGTCATAAAAATCAAATGATTTTCCGGATCGAAAGCCTTTACAGTCGCTGGGACATATTCCCAATAAAGGCGGGTGGCGATTCCTCGTCCGCCTAGAAAACGATCTGCATAGGGACGGGTCTCAATCTCTGTGACGACTTCTGAAGAAAGATCGATTTTTAGGATTTGTCCACACCAACCGTAGTTTGAAGGATTTATAGCCTCCTTTTCAATGTCACCCACAGTCACCCCCTATTTTTTCATCGGTGTTGCAATTTTTGGAATTTTACGCGGTACCCTTTTATGCGGTTACGCTTATTGCACCTGCAATTGGTAAACTCTTTTACGGAAACAATGCAGAGCTTTTTTTGACAGACACCGCGGGCGGGGTGGAGCATTCACTCTACCTGCAAACACAGGAGACTTCTATCATACATTGTCACCATTTTGTACGGTAGACTCGGCTGCCTGATCAACAAATGAACATAGGAATTCAGCTATCGCCGCCGTTGTTTTGCAGCTCGTCAGCATGAGGGACTTTTTGTCGCCCCGCAGATGCATTTTGAGACTCCCAAGAAAAGCGCGGCCGCAGAGCCTGTGATTGCGGGACATTCTGGACATCTTTGTTTCAATGACGCAAATGAATCCGTCTGTTTCCAATTCCTTCCAACCCATGAGCAAGGCATGGCATTGACCCATACCAGCCCGCCACGAATGCCGTTTTCGGTGGCGCATGCCTGCATCCCGGGGGTGACAGTGACGAATGCCCGCCGGGTCGGCACGTTGAACCACGAGTCCTTGCGGCCTCCTTTGCCTATGAAATCATGACGCTTGTCCATTTGGAAAGCGACGCCAAGTTCCTAAGGATGCCTCGTTAGGATACGCAGAAGGTCGTTTCATCGAATCACTGTCGGCCGCCGCCCCTTTGGCTAATGGTTAGGGCGGCTCGGCTGATAGGCTCTGACAGGTGCCCGGCATCCGATCCGACACCCATTGGCCTTTCGATTTGGGTCATCTGCAGCTTTAAAGATAACCGCATAAGATATATCCAACAACCGAATTGGTTCCCCGTCCCGGCACCGAGATCACCCGGGTGCTTTCCGGTCGAATCCCTCGGTCACGGTATTGACCCGATAGACAGAATATGTGATATTGTTTCAAGCGGATAGCCATATCTAAACCCATTTTCCAGACAATTCCCTCAATGGGCTGAGCATTGCCATTGATACTTTTCATTGTCTTCAATTCAACCATAACACGCCTTCGGGAGTTGAAATGGACAAGGTTTTGCTTGTTGATAGTAACCGGGATTATTTAACGTCCCTGAAGGAGGGTCTGGACAAGATGCGCCAGTTTGAGGTGCTGGTTGCTGAAGATGCCCTCCAAGCCATTGAGATTTTTACTAAACAACAGATTTCTGTTTTGGTAACCGATATCAATACCCCGAAGATGGACGGCCTCGAATTGATCGCCTACATGACCCAGAATCACCCGGCCATACCGGTGATCGTGATGACGGATTACGGGAAACCCTGGTTTCGTCGCCGGATGGATCAGCAGGAGGTGCTCTATCATCTGGAAAAGCCGTTTGAGATTGGTGCGCTGGCATCTGCCATTTTTGTCGGTCTCAATCTAAAGGACGAGGGGACCTCCTACCGGGGGATGACCATGAGCAGCCTGCTGCCCCTGATCGAAGTGGAGCAGAAAACCTGTCGGATGGAGGTCAAGACCAGCGGCAGAGGCAAGGGGTACCTCTATTTTGACGAAGGGGTGTTGATCGACGCCCATTTTAAAGGATTCAGCGGTGAGAAGGCCGCCCTCGAGATGGCCAAGTGGGACCGCATCGCCATCAAATTCACAGAATTGCCAAGGCGGCGAACCCGAACCAAGGTCAAAACGGATTTGATGGACATGGCCGGCGCCACCTGGATGAAGGAGGACACCGACGACATCAAGGGGACGGATTCGAGCACCATCAGAAGGGAACTTTTAAATCTCGATGACACTGCGACGGACGAAGACATCGCTACCGGCATCTTGGAAAAGCATGTGGCGGAGTTCAGAAACATAAAGGGCTTTATCGGGGTCGCGATCACCGACCGCAAAGGCAGGGTCCTTGCCCAAGACTGCCCGGACGGTGGA
Organism: Desulfobacterales bacterium; assembly: GCA_050122915.1. Classification (GTDB taxonomy): domain Bacteria; phylum Desulfobacterota; class Desulfobacteria; order Desulfobacterales; family UBA5852; genus CALNZV01. The sequence continues at coordinate 2,665 of JASFIA010000228.1, forward strand.
TATGATCTCAGCAGCGTCGCCGGCGAGCTTCAGGATATCGTCGCCAAATCCATGGAGTCCGCCGAAAAATGCGGTATCAATAAGCTGGTTGCCGTTACCATTCACGCGGCCGACGGCATTGTTCTCGTCGTCAAGTCGCCTCTGCCCTCCACCGCCAATTACCAGCTTGTCGGTGTGACCACCGCCGACGGCAACTGGTTTTACATGAAAGTGCAAATGGAGAATTTTTTCCCCCGGCTGGGATCGGTCCTGAGCGAGGACCAATAGCATCCGACAGGGAACACAACCCCTTGGCATACCGCCGTTGATCCTTACTATTGGTGATGTAACACACATTCCCACGGGAGGACGACGATGACAGAAACGAAACCCCAAAAAAACGACGGTACCTGGCTGAAAGTCTTTTGCCCCGACGCCCGGTGTCTGACGGATGAAGAAATTGTCGCTATTCCAAAAACCACCAGAGAAAAAGCGGAATCGGGAAATGACAAAGGGCTTTGGATGGAAGTGTTTTGCCCGGACGAGGCCTGCCTTCGATCCGAGGAGCAAATGGAACTGCCCGTCCGAAAGGCCTCATCCGTCGAGAAGGACGGCGTGTGGCTGAGCCTGTTTTGCCCGGAAGAGCAATGCGCCATTGATGACCCGACGGATCTGGCCTGACACCGGGGTCCGCCGTCGGATGAGTTCAGCAGCAAAAGGGGAGCCTATCCTCTTTTGCTTTTTTTTGCCGACGGCAGATCGCCCTGCGCTGCCTTCCGGAGTCGTTGCCCATGATCTGATTGCGGCCTTCCCATCTCAGGGCGCCCCGGACGTCAGATAAGGAACCCGACCTATGTCGTGGCAATATTGGAGCAGCGGGGTCATTTATACCGGAGTCGGCCTTCTATGGCTTCCCTTCATGCTCAAATACCGTATCACGCCCTACCATCTCATTTACGCTAACCCCGGTCTCCCTTACGGCGGAATGGAAATCGGATCCAAAGGCGATGTGCTAGACCACCTCAAGGGAACCCCCTATTTTTTGGCTCACCTCAAACTCAACAATACCGTTGACGTTTCCCAGAATATCAGATCCTTCGAATGTTTTATGGAAACATCGGGGGTGGGCTTTCCCGTCATCGCCAAACCCGACCTGGGCTGCATCGGATTCGGGGTCAGGCGAGTGGAATCGGTCCAGGACCTCGCCGGGATATTGCAGCGGTCGCCCGTCGACTACCTCGTTCAGGAATATTGTGACTTGCCCAAGGAATACAGCATTTTTTTCGTTCGGCTGCCCGGCGAGCCCCGGGGCATCGTGCCGTCACTCACCGAAAAATTCATCCCCACCGTTACCGGCAACGGGGCCTCCACCACCCGGGAGTTGGTGGCAGACGACCCCCGCTACCACCACAACCGGTCCGCACTCCTGTCACACGCAAAAGATCTCGACCGAATTCCTCCCGCCGGCGAGAGGGTTGACCTGTTGGTCCAGGCCTCCCACACCTATGGAACCTTCTTTTACGACCGAAACGACCGGGTGGACGATCGGCTCGTCGACTGGATGAATCGACTCTGCAGGGAAATTCCATCCTTTCAGTTCATCCGCTTTGACGTGAAGGCGGCCGGTGATGCCAGCCTCACCACCGGTGAGGAGATCAAGATCCTCGAAGTCAACGGTTGCATGTCCGAACCGATTCACATGTACGATCCGGGCCACCGCCTTGCCTTTGGCATCAGGGCGTTCTATCGGTTTTACGACATGGCCTTCCAGGTGGCCAAAGCCAACAAGCCCCGGGGCGAACGGCCGCCGTTCGCCGGGATGACCAGGGCCTTCCGGAGGTTTTTCAAAAACAAACGAGAGATCATGCGGACCATTGGATAAGACGAATAACGCGGTTTGCCGGGAGCAAGCCGGAAGCCGCCCGACGGCCTCCGCCTGCATCCGTTTCGATCCACGCAGCGGTCGTCGGATTCCGGGGCTGGTGGCCAACCAGCGGTTATCGGGGAAAGAGAACCGTCAACTGGGTTTCAAAGGAGAAGGTGCCGCGCCGCATTTGACATTTGGGCCCATGCCGTCTACCCTAAATACCCTCTAACGTTTTTTCTTTCTTTCCCCGATACAGAAGAACTCTCACCGACGCCGTTGCGCTGCCCGGCGGACTCCCGCTGTGTGCAAGGCTATAGCCCCCTGGCGGGACGGTCACGGATAGATTTGGCGACAGGGGAATTCATCGTCATCGATGAAAGCCTATACACCGTGGCTTCGGTTGAACGCGCCGTCCTCCCCTGGCTGACGGTGCTCGAGGGCCTTCGGAGCCAAAGGATATACTGGAGGAGCGGCCGTGGTTGTCATCGTTGGAGAACTCTTGCTTGACTGCTTTCCCGACTACCGTAGGATCGGCGGTGCGCCGTTCAATGTCGCCTTTCATCTTCACCATCTTGATGTGCCGGTTCGCTTCCTGAGCCGTATCGGGGACGACGAGGCCGGAAAGGCGATTTTGGCTTTTCTGAACCGGCACCGCTTTCCAACGGCGGACATCCAGATCGATGCAGACAGGCCCACCGGAACCGTCGAGGTCGCGCTCGGAGAGAGCGGGCCGTCCTAC
>JASFIA010000229.1:0-5240 GCA_050122915.1 Desulfobacterales bacterium
CAGTCCCTGAGTCTCGGTGCGGGAGGCGAAGACAAAAAGGTCGCCGGCGCTGTAAAGGTCCAGCAGAGAAGTCTCCCGATCCAGATACCCGACAAAAAGAATATGGCTGCCGAGACCGAGGCGGCGGGCAAGGGATTTAATGTGCGGCAGGGACGGCCCCTCCCCGGCAATGACGAACACGACCTCGGGAATCGAACACCTTACCCTCCCAAGCACCTCGAGCAGAAAATCGATGTTCTTTTCATGGGCCACTCTGCCAACAGTCACCATGACGGGTCTATCCGGATGGATTCCGTTCTGGCGCCTGAAGTCGGATCGTTTCCTCGGGCCGCGAAAAACATCCTCGATTCCCGTGGGGATGATGTGAATCGGACTGAGCACGCCATAGTCCTTGAGAGCGTCGTTCATGGCGCGGGAGGGAGCGATGACGGCATGGACATGGTTGCACTGGCGCCGGGAGAACCAGCGGGCCATGCGCCGCATGAGGGCAGTGGGCAGCAGCGGCAGATAGTGGTGAAGGTACTCTTCGAAGTAGGTATGATAGGTTTCGACCCGAGGGACTCCCAAACGATTGGACAGGCGGATACCGGCGTAATGGGCGATAAATGGCGTTTGGATGTGAACCAGGTCGACGGCCTCCCGTCGCAGATGTTCGGTGAGAGAAGCCACCGCTCCGCGCTTCATGATCCGGTCTTCAGGGTCTATCGGCAGCTAGCGGGAGGGGATCCGCAGTACACGGTCCTCGGCCTCGTCCTCAGTTCCGTGCGAGGGCGCCACTAATAGCACTTCATGGCCTAAGGAGAAGAGGTCTTTCCGGAAGGTTCGAATGGAGGTGGATACCCCATCGATTCTTGGGAAATAGACATATGAAATCATGAGTATTTTCAAAGCGCCTCGGTACCCCATGGGCTGGGTGGCCCCCCTTGGATCGGAATGCCGTCGGCAGCATGGAAACGGGGGCAGCGGCAATCAGAATCCAAATGGCAGGAAAGGATTCGGTGGGTGTTAGGACCGGCGGCTTTATTCAAAACGGCATCGACCCCGGCCGATCTTTCCACTGCCCATGGGATCAGGAGCATTGATTACCGATCCGGTCCCCCCGAGGTCGCTTCGGGGAATGCGATGCAATGCCTGCGCAGGCATTTCGGCGTGAAAATGCCCCGGGCCGATGCCCTTGACCGATCAGGGATCGGCGATTAGTTTTAAACATATGCTTGTTATGAGGTGTGTTTCACGGGCGTCGAACCTGTAACCCCATGCGTTGAAGAGACTCCTTACATATTCATCGGTTGTCGCTTAGATCAGTGGGTCCATATCCAACCCAGGAGGAGGAACATGTACTTTAAACAGATCGCCGTGGAGGGAATGGGATGCCTTTCCTACCTGATCGGCTGCCCGGTAGCAAAAGTGGCTTGCGTGGTGGATCCCAAGAGGGACGTTCAGGACTACATCGAGCTCGCCCGGAAAAACGACATGACAATCACCCATGTGTTTGAAACCCATGTCCATGCGGACCACGTCAGTGGCAATAGGGAGCTCAAGTCCCGGACAGGGGCCAAGACTCACTTCTGCGAGGGGTCTCCCGTCGCCTTCGATCACGTGGCGGTAAGAGAGGGGGACATCTTCGAGTTCGGCAATGCCAAGCTCGAGATCCTTAAAACCCCGGGGCACACGCCCCATGCCATGTCCATTTTGGTCACCGATCGATCCCGGGGCGAGGAGCCCTGGCTGGTGCTGACCGGAGACTGCCTGTTCGTCGGCGATGTGGGCCGGCCGGACCTGGCGGGCGAGGAACTGATCGGCGAACAGGTGGACAACCTCTACCGGTCCCTTTACGGGAAACTGGGTCGGCTACCGGAAAGCGTCGAGGTCTTCCCGGCCCATGGCGAGGGGTCCCTCTGCGGCAAGGGGATGAGCGCCAAGTCGAGCTCAACCATCGGTTTTGAGAAGCGCAACAACCCCGTTCTGGATATGGAGGAAAGTGCTTTCAAGAGCATTTTTTCCGCGAGCTTCCCCGAACGGCCGAAGAGCTTTACCCACATCATCGAGACGAACAAGGAAGGAGCGCCTCTGTTGGAGCGCTGCCCTGTCAGTCGCGACCTCTCACCGGACCAGGTCAGAGCGAGACTCGATGCCGGCGCTACGGTTCTGGACGCCCGGGACACGGCTGCTTTCGGGGGCGTTCACATCCCCGGCAGCATCAACATCGGTCTGGCCAAGCAGACCGCCAACTGGATCGGAATGGTGATCGATCCGACCGCCGAGCTGATCCTTGTGGTCGCCGATGAAACGGCCTACAATGCCATGTGCACCCACCTCCACCGGATCGGATACGACAATATTTCCGGCTATCTCTACGGGGGAATCGCCGCATGGCAGGAAGCCGGCTACCCCATTCGACATCTGTGGCAGATCTCAGCGGAAACCCTGAAAGAGAAGATGGGCGGCAACCATCGTCTCCTCATCGACGTCCGCACTCCGGCCGAATGGCAGGCGGGCCACGTCGAAGGGGCGAAGCACGTGCCGCTGACAGCGCTTTTAAACGCCCCCCCGGATTTTCCCAAGAACGAAGAGATCATCGCCATGTGCGGTATCGGCTATCGCGGCAACATCGCTGCAAGTTACCTGGAAGGACTGGGTTATTCCCACATCCACAGCCTGGCTGGAGGCATGAAGGCCTGGTTGAGTGCAGGCTACAATGTCATCCGTTGAGGCGCCTCAACCTTTAACGCCCACAGACGAGAAAGGATCAATACCAATGGAAGAGAATCGCACCGGCATGCCCCTTTTGGGGGAGCATTTCCCCGAGTTGTCCGTCCAGTCCACCCATGGCCCAATGAGCATCCCCGGCGACTTCAAGGGGTCCTGGTTCGTATTGTTCAGCCACCCGGCGGACTACACCCCCGTCTGCACGACCGAGTTTGTCGCCTTTCAGAAGCGGATGGCGGAATTCGACGACCTGGGCTGCAAACTGGTGGGATTGTCCATCGACCAGGTCTTCTCCCACATCAAATGGGTGGAGTGGATTCGGGAGAAGCTCGACGTGGAGATAACCTATCCCATCATTGCCGGTAACGATACGATTGCCGGGCGCCTGGGCATGCTGCACCCGGCCAAGGGCAGCAATACCGTCCGGGCGGTGTTTGTGGGCGATCCGGAGGGACGGGTGCGCCTCATCCTCTATTACCCCCAGGAAGTCGGGCGAAACATGGATGAGATCCTACGGGCGGTGAAGGCGCTTCAGGTATCCGATGCCAACGCCGTGGCCCTGCCCGCCGGCTGGCCGAACAACGAATTGATCAAGGACCGGGTGATCGTGCCCCCGGCAACGGATGTCAACACCGCCAAAGAACGGCTAGGCCAGTTCGAAAATTTTGACTGGTGGTTTTGCCACAAACCTTTGGATCAATAAGCGTCTTCATTGCATCGAGCAATGGGAACCACCGACCCGCCCGGGGGCATATCCGGCCCCGGGCGGCGGTTTATTTGGGGCCTTCCGGTCACCGTCGTGCGGTCCCTTGGCGGCTTGGTTGCGGTTGGCGAGGTTCCTGTCCCGCATTCCCCCCAGGTTTGACATCGTTTCCGCCTTTTCCTATCATCCATCCCGTCGTCCACGGGGCGATGCGGCAGGCTGCCTGGCCGATGCGGCAGGGCCTGAACAACTGCCGGTACTGGAATCCCCGCATGGCGGATGCCGACGACGCCCCAGGCATCATGTTGTTTTCACGCTTCGGCAGCAGTCGGAAATCGCTGTCGATCCCGCCCCGATCGGGCATTCCTCAAGACCCCAACCGCCGCAGATTAGGAGATATCCGTGACCAACCGAAAGGCCATTCATGAAAGGGTGCTGAACGCATCGGACAAGGAAGAGCTGATGGTTGCCTACAGCGAGTGGGCCGGGCGATACGACAGGGATCTTCTGGGGGAGATGGGCTACGTCGCCCCCATGATTGCCAGCAAGCTGCTTGGGGACTATCTGACCGGCAAAGGGAGCCGCATCTTGGATGCCGGCTGCGGTACCGGCATCGTTGGCGAGTGCCTGCGCCGAGGAGGTTACCGCAACATCGAGGGTCTGGATTATTCCCAGGCCATGCTGGAAAAGGCCAGGGCAAAGGGGATCTACACAACACTGAAGCGAGGCGATATGACCCAACCCCTTGGCATTTCCGACGATACCTACGATGCGGCCATCAGTGTGGGCACCTTCACCTGCGGTCATGTGGGGCCGGAAGCCCTGGACGAACTCATTCGCGTAACCAAGCCAGGAGGTTATGTGTGCTTCACCGTGCGTGAGCAGGCCTGGGAGAAAGACCATTACCGGACGCGAATGCGGGACATCGAAAACGATGGCATTTGGGAGCTTCAGGAACTGGTCAACGCCGACTATATTCAGCAGGAAGGCGCCAGATGCAAGGTCTGCCTGTACGGGATTTCTGTCCACGACGCCTAACCAACCGGCCGCGGTCCCCGTGATGCAGCCGGCCGGGTGGCTGGTCCCCATGGGTTGGCGGCCCGTTTAGCCTCCTTTTCCTTCGTCGCCCCAGACGGCAGCTCCCTGTTCAGAGGTGATGGTTGCCCCAAGACATCTGCAGCCGATACAGGGCCGGGTGCCGCCTTGACAAGTCCGAAGATCCATCGTCTAAGTGGGTGAACCGGCGCGGCGTCCCATTGGCGACTCTGGCAACACCAGAAAGGCTTTTCCTCCCCTTGACCGGGATACTGACCAAACTATTGCTGGTAATGATCGGCGGCAGCCTCGGTGCCCTCTGTCGTTATGGTGTCTCCTTGGCGGCCATACGGCTTTTCGGCGCCGGACTGTCCTGGGGCACCTTCACCGCCAACATGATCGGTTGTTTCCTGATTGGGGTGTTGTTTGCGCTGGCCGATCGGTGGACCGCCTTGACTCCGGCGGTCCGTCTCTTTCTCATGACCGGCTTCTTGGGAGCCCTGACGACCTTTTCCACCTATGCTCTCGAAACGGTCGATGCGGCGCGCTCGGGGCGCCTCGCAGAGGCTGCGCTCACCGTAGCGGCAAACAATCTTGGGGGCATCGTACTGGTGATGTCGGGGATCACCGTGGTGCAAATCCTTTACAGAGGGAGGTGACCGCATGTCCCTCGACTATCGGGTGATCGAGATCTACACGTCAGAGGAGGCCAAACACGGCAAGCGGCCGGTGGCCGAGGGGGTGGTCGATTTGGTAAAGTCCCTCAAGGCCGCCGCCCGATGCGTTGCCGTCG
>JASFIA010000230.1:0-5216 GCA_050122915.1 Desulfobacterales bacterium
CCCGCAAAAACGGGAAGACCCAGGGCTCCTGCCAGGAGATATATCGCCATACTCGCCGTCCCCCAGCGGCTGCCGAGAAGCAGTGCCGCCAGCATGGCAAAGAAGTTCTGCAAGACGATGGGCACCGGGCCCATCGGAATCGCAATGAAGGCCCCGACGGCGGTCAAGGCCGCCATCAGGGCCGACAGGGCCATCATTCGCAATTGTCCGATCGAACTGTCCACTTCGACGCCCCCCATTCTGCAACTCACGATCTGAATACCAGCAGAAGCGCCCATGGCGCCCCGACGACCGGCGTCAGCGACATACCGAGCCGGGGGCGATTCAGGAGTCACCGAATGGCTGATGGAAACAATCGCCAAAGACAATCCGACGCCGTTCGCCACTGTCGGTCCGAAGGATCAACGCACCCTGATCGTCGACATCCTCGGCGAGGCCCCAGACCGTTTCTTTCAGGGTCTGGACCCGGACCGTTCTGCCAATAGTGACCGTCAAGATCTTCCAATCTTCGATGGCTCGCGCCAGCCCCCCCGCCGTTAGACGTCGCTCCATCCGGTCGAGAAAGGCCGACAGCAGGGCCTGTCGACGCATCCGTTTTCCGGTCAACCGATACAAGGACGTGGCTCCGGGATTGGCCGCGGTGGGATCGTTGTTCACATTGAGACCGATGCCGATGTTGACAAAGGTCACCAGATCGCCGTCCGCCTCCAGTTCCGACAAGATGCCGGCCAGCTTATGCTCACCGCACAGGACATCGTTTGGCCATTTCACGACGGCCTGAACGCCGGCGAGGTCCCTGAGGGTTTGAACCCACTCCAGGGATGCGGCAAAGGAAAGCCTGGGGCTGTCGACAACGGGAATTTCAGGACGAAGCACGAGGGTCATGTAGAGCCCCCCGGGATCCGAATGCCATGACCGGTCCAGACGCCCCCGTCCTCCGGTCTGCCGCTGGGCGATGACGGTGGTGAAGGCCGGGCATCCGGCCCTGGCCAGTTTTTTGGCCGCCGCCATGGTGCTGTCGATCTCCTGGAAATAATGAACCTGCGACTCCCGGCCTGGAAACTCCCAAGGATAGAGGGCATCGGGGGATTCTTCCAGCCGATATCCTCTGGCCCCGGCGTCAATGGGGTAGCCCAGATCCTGGAGGGCTTTGATATGCTTCCATATGGTGACCCGGGAAACACCAAGAGATCGACTAAGGGCCTCGCCGGAACAAACGTCGCTGCTCTGGCGAAGCAATCCAAGAATGTGGGCCTTGATGGATGGCTGTTTTTCGTTAACCATTTGGGTTTGAGTCGTTAACGAGTTTTGCCGGGGTTGTCAAGCCAAAACCTCCCGGATGACCGGGGTGGCCGTGGGCGTTCGTTCCAGGGAACAGGCGGCTCGACCGCTACGGGTCGGGGCAAGTGATTTCTTCAGTGGAAGGAGGCGGTATCCGGATAGGGGTGCGAATGGTTCCGGCAATAGTCAGGATACCGCCGATGGTCTACGATACGGGCGGCTTTCGGGTCACATTCCGACCGCTGCAGCGGGGGCAGCGAATGGTCTGCTGGATCGTTTTTCCTTCGACGGGAACGCAGGTCAGGCAGAAATCCTCTTCACAGTCCGAGCAGACATAAAGATACTCGGAATCGCAACGGCAGTAATGGCATATCATGTTGTTGTCTTCGGCCATCGTCTTCCATTCTCTCCTTCTGCCAGACCAACCGGCGAATCGATGGTCGGAGGGGGATGCCCCCACGGGGCCTCGGTCTCACCCGGGGGGTATCGAATTCGACAGGGAAAAACCGCGATCGGTCGCTGTCCCTGCCCCTCCAGCCGGGACAGGACCCGATGAAAACCACCTACAGCGCTCTCAGGGCGGCGAGAGTATCCTCTGGCTCCGGTCTTTGGGTGTAGTCCACATTGATCTGGGCGTAGCGGACGATTCCTTCCTGATCGATGATCAATCGGGCAGGAAGAGCGAGGGTCCAGGACGCCTCCTCGTTGTACTTGGGCAGGTCGATACCGAATTGCAGGTAGATCTTTTTGAGATCGTCCGGCAGTTGAAACCGAAGCCCGTATCGCGCAGCCGTCTCGTTTCCCGGGTCGGAGAGAATGGTGGCACCGATGTGCTTTTCCTCGCTGAATTCAAGGCTGTGTTTTTCCGTCTGGGGGGAGAGGAGTACAAGAGACGCACCATTGTCCTCGATGTCATCCTCTGCATCGGCCAGAGCTTCCAGCTCCAGATTGCAGTATGGTCACCATCTTCCCCGGTAGAAGCCCAGCACCACCGGCCCCTTGTCCAGAAGCCCGGACAAGCTGGTTTCGCGCCCCTTCGCATCCTTCAAAGAGAAGTCCGGCGCCAGATCTCCCACCTTGATCGTATTGGAGAGAATACCCGATGCTTCGAGGTCTTCGGTTGCCTTTTTCATGGTTTCCTGGGCTTCCGCCGGCACATTTTTCTTAAACTCCGCTTTGTAGGCCGTTATTTTTTCCTGTAGCGTCATGGTCTGATAATCCTTCCGTCGACGGGTGGGTTGCCAAGTGACTTATCAAGGGATAATTAACACTAATCAGGCTTGAAAAATAGGCAAGATGTCCATCGGCGCTCCAACGGTTGAAGAAGCGGAAGCCGGTCCGCGATATCCATGCCCACTCCGGCATGCGTCTTGACAGGCCGTCAGGGGTCAGCAGATTATGCCAGTGAATGGCAACGACGGCAATGCTGCCGTTCAACGAACAATAATCGCGTCAGCGACCGGCAGGGCGGGTAATTGCGATGCCTTGCCATCTTAATCCAATGAAATTATATCCAATAAACACTCGGAACAGATTCGAAGGGCATCAGGGGCATCGACTGCGGAAGGAATCCTTACTTTAAAGAGGGAACAGACATGATCAACATCGCCGTTGTTGGCGTCGGCAACTGCGCCAGCGCCCTCATCCAGGGGATTCACTACTACGGTAACCTCTCTTCCGAGGATGTCGTCGGTCTCATGAACTGGGATATCGGCGGTTACCGCCCCCAAGATATCTCCGTCGTCTCCGCGTTCGATGTGGACCGCCGAAAAGTGGGCAAAGATCTTTCGGAAGCCATATTCGCCCTGCCCAACTGCACCGCACGTTTTTTCCCCGAGATACCGCCTATGGGTGTTCGGGTTCAGATGGGCCGAATCTTTGATGGTATCGCAGACCACATGACCGACCTGGACGACGACGACACCTTTCTGCCGGCAGACCTCCCGGAACCGGATGCTGAAACGGTGGTCGGTACTTTGAAAGAATCGAAGGCTCAAATGCTGCTCAACTACCTGCCGGTAGGGTCCGAGGAAGCCACCCGTTTCTATGCCCAGTGCGCTCTCGAAGCGGGGATCGCCTTCATCAACAACATTCCTGTATTCATCGCGAGCGACCCGGTGTGGGCGCGGCGCTTCGAAGAGCGAAGGCTACCCCTGATCGGTGACGACATCAAAAGCCAGCTCGGGGCAACCATCACCCACCGGGCGCTGGCAGAGCTATTCCACCAGCGGGGGGTGCGGCTGGAGCGCACCTATCAGCTGAACACCGGAGGCAATACCGATTTTCTCAACATGCTGAACCGTGACCGGCTCCAATCCAAAAAGATTTCAAAAACCGAAGCCGTCCAGTCCGCTGCCGGAACGCCTCTGGATGCGAAAAAAATCCACGTGGGACCCAGCGATTACGTGTCGTGGCAGGATGACAACAAGGTCGCCTTTATTCGAATGGAGGGCAAACTCTTCGGCAACGTTCCAATGCATCTGGAACTGCGGCTGTCGGTCGAAGACTCGCCGAATTCGGCGGGGGTCGCCATCGATGCCATCCGGTGTACCAGGCTGGCCCTCGATCGGGGGATTTCGGGTGTTCTCGAAGGTCCGTCGGCGTTTTTTATGAAACATCCCCCCCGGCAATATACGGACACCGAGGCCCTCCGGCTGACCCGGGTGTTTATCGAGGGTTCGGTCCCTGGCCACTTCGAGGAGTTGAAGAATTAACCCCTCAACCGTTAAAGATGCCGATGGATCACCACCGCCAAATACCCGAGGGGAAGAGCGAAAAGAAGAGGCTTGACCCACTTGACGGAATGCCGCTCACCGACGCACACCATCAATAGAATGCCGGCGAAAACCGCTGTCCCCCTCAACCCCATGGACACATACGACCACTGGAGGATGGGTGTATTCAGTCCCAGCCCCACCATGGCCACGGACGCCACCAGAACGGCGAAGCAACTGAGCCGAACGAGCCGGCCGCTCTCCCACCGATGCACCAGACGCGGGAAACGCGAAAGCACGTCCACGTAGAGATTGGTCGACACGCCTAGTACCAGCCCGGATGCCGTCCCTATCACAATCAACAGCAGAGCCGCTAAGAAAAGGGCCGCTATCGGCGTCGGATAGGTGGTGGTCAAGAAGGTCGGCAGGGCCTGGGCGCTGTTGACGACCGGTTCCGGGGAATGGCTTCGCAGATATAGACCGATCACGATTCCCAAAAACCCCAGCGGCGGTATCATGGCAGCGCTAAGGAGCGCCCCATGCCGGGCCTCCCTGACAGTGCGGGCCGAGAATACGGCCTGGAGATAAATCTGGGTGGACAGTACCCCCAGCACCATGGACAGAATATCCATGAGTGCCGCCCACAGACCTTCGGGGAAGAAGCCTAAATCGCCTTCGGATGCCACAAGCTCTTCAAGCAACGGAGCGATCCCACCGGATCTGAACAGGCAGATACCCGCCGACAGCGCAAGGATCAGGCAAAGCATCCAAAATTTGAGTTTTCCGATCAAACCGGCGCCGGCCATTCCCCCGGTGATGACGACACTGGCAATGAGGATGAAGGTGATCGCCACGGCGGTCCCTGTAGAGCACCCGAACACGGCCAGGAGAATGGCAACGGCCGCAAGGTACTGGGCCACCACCTGCATCATCATACCCATGGAGGAAAAGAGACTGCTGTAAACCTGGTACGGCTTCCCGAAGCGGGTGCCCAGGTATTCGGCAACGGTGACCGTCCCGCTCTCCCGCAGCGGCCGGGCAAAAAACAGTCCCAGCACCAAACAGGCCAGCCCGCTTCCCAAGGTGAAATACCACGCCGCAAAGCCCCGGGCGAAAGCCATCTGAACCGTTCCGATTGTCGCCGCTCCTCCGACCAGGGTGCCGATGATGACCCAGGAGACGTCCACCGCACCCAGTGACCGGCCGGAGAGGGAGAAATCG
>JASFIA010000231.1:0-5205 GCA_050122915.1 Desulfobacterales bacterium
TGCCCGAAAGGACGACCTGGGGGCGCTCCCCCATCAGTTCCACCACCGCCAGTTTGATACAGTCGGCGGGGGTTCCATTGACGGCATACCCTTCGATGCCCCCAGGAAGAGTAACCCGGGCAGTCCGGAGGGGCTGGTGCAGGGTGATACCATGGCCGACGGCACTTCGTTCTCGGTCCGGAGCCACCACGGTCACCTGGTGGCAGTGGGAAAGCCGTCTAAGGAGGGCAAGCAGCCCCGGGGCATAGATACCGTCATCGTTTGTCAGCAGCAGCTGCATGGTGGCTTCTTCCCTGAATCGCATCCCCAATTGGACGAGTCACCTGTATACTCAAAAAACACTGGGCGCGCAAGACAGCCTCCGCCGAACGACGATATCCTGAGAGAATCCTTTGAAGGCCGTCGAACCCGTTCCGGAGAATCGCTCTGTGCGGCTTGACATTTCCAGGGCTCTCCGCTTTAAGGGGATGAACTTGAGCCCTCCCCAGCCCCGGGGAGGGCTGGCGGGGCTTGACCCGGTGTTTCCACAACCCTCCACCCTATGGACCAGACCATCATCGGCGCTATGTCCCAACCGGATTCCCATCGAAAAGGCCCCCTGCTGCTCCTGTTATTTTTCCTTCTCTCACTGGCATGGGTTCGACCGGTTCCCGTTCTCTGGGCCCAGGATGTCGACGCCTTCGACAGCCGGCTCCTGGATGACGAATCGGACTCCCCATGGGAGATTGTCGCCGACGAGGTGAGTTTCGACCAGCAGACCGAAACCTACGTGGCCCGGGGGCGGGTCGAGATCAGCAGAGACGACAAAAAGCTCTCGGCGGACTTCGTCCGTTTCAACCACATTACCTATGACGCAGAGGCCAGAGGCCATGTGGTTCTCAAGGTCGGCGATGACCTTCTGTTTGGAGAGCACCTCGACATCAATCTCAAGTCCCAGAGAGGACATCTGAAGGACGGCACGATCTTCCTGGCGGACAACCATTTTTACATCCAGGGCGACCGCATCGAGAAGGTGGGAGATGCGTCTTACAGGATCGATGGTGCGGCCGTGACCACCTGCGACGGCAAGGACCCCGACTGGAAAATCACCGGGCGCAAAGTGGACGTCACCGTCGAGGGGTACGGCCTGGTCCAGCATGCCGCGCTATGGGCCCGGGAAATGCCGGTGCTCTATTCACCGGTCATGGTCTTTCCGGCAAAGCGCAAGCGACAGACCGGTCTGTTGTTCCCCGAGTTCGGTTTTTCGGACCGCAAAGGGAACTTTTATAACCAGCCATTTTTCTGGGCAATCAACGACCAATCGGATGCCACCTTTTATGACGACTATATGAGCGAGAGAGGTCACAAGGTAGGCGCCGAGTACCGATACCTGATCGACGACGACTCCAAGGGCACCGCCATGGTCGACTATCTGAGGGACCGGAAGGAGGACGACGGCACCAACAGCGACCAATATGGCTACACGGGAGATGACTTTCTCAGGGAAAACCAGAACCGCTACTGGTTCCGGATGAAACACGACCAGGGTCTTCCTCTGGGCGTTTCCGCTCGGCTCGATCTGGATATCGTCAGCGACCAGGACTATCTGACCGAGTTTCGAACCGGGTTGACGGGTTTCCAGGAAACCAGGGCCTATTTCGAGGACACCTTCGGCCGAGAGATTGACGATTACACGGAAACAACCCGAAGCAACGAGCTCGTATTCAGCCGTGTGTGGGAGCGGTTCAGCCTCAACGCCGGAGGCGTCTGGAACGACGATGTGGTTGCCAGACAAAACCTGATCGAGTACGACACGAGCCTTCATCGGCTTCCGTTTATTGAATTCGACGCCATCAAACAGCCCGTTTTCCGCTCCCCCCTTTACTGGGACATGGCCAACCAGTACGATTACCTTTATAGCGAGGACAACAGCCAGGGACACCGGATCGACCTTTACCCCAGGGCATATCTGCCCTTTAGACTATGGCGCCATGTGGCTGTCGAGCCTTCTGCCGGTTTCCGACAAACCGGCTGGTGGATCAATAACTACCAGGAAAACGTCACCGGGGAGTCTGACAAGGACCAGTCGCAGTACCGATCCATCTACGATCTAAGGCTGGACACGTCCACGGAAGTTTTCAATGTTTATCACGTCGGCGCGACATCCATCGACGCCGTCCGGCACACCCTCAGGCCCCGGGCCGTCTACCAGTTCATCCCGGACAAGGTTCAGGATGATCGGCCGGCTTTTTTTGCCATCGACGAGGATGGGAAAAGAAGTCGGTTAAATGACGGGATCAACCGGATCAATCGAAGGAACCGAGTCACCTACGCCCTGACCCAAAATGTAACGGCCAGACGGAAAAAGAGCGGTGACCGCGCCGGTGCGAGAGACTCGGAGGCGTCCGGCGACGTCGACCCCGAATACCGGTACCGCAATCTGGCCTATTTCGAACTTAGGCAAAGCTATGATATCTTCGCCCAGCGCACCAACAGCACGGTCAACCGGAAAAGCGGGGATCAAAAAAAACCCTTTTCCAACATCAATGCGGACCTGGAACTCCATCCGACCGAAAACCTTCGGATAGATGGAAAAATGCAGTGGGATCCTTATGGCAGCAGGGCGGTGACCCGGAACGCCGCCGTTAACTGGACAAGTTCCAGGGGAGACGAACTTCGGGCCGAATACCGCTATGATGAAACCAAAAAAGACGATGACGACGTCGGAAATAACGAGAACGATGTCCTGGAGACCCTCATCGGCAGCCTCACCGTGAAGCTACCCTATCACCTAACGGCCTACGGCAGCTATGAGTATGACCTGGAAACGGACGATCGCATCGAGAGCATTTTCGGTATGAGATATGAATCCCAGTGCTGGGCTATCGATGTCCGCTACACTGAGGAGGAGGACGACAAGGAGGTGGCCTTTATGATCCGCCTTGTCGGTCTGGGCGAATTGGGAACCTTTTAAAGGCCTGTGATTACTCCACAACGGCACTAAGAGAGAAGCGATTTCAGCATGTCAACCCATGAATGGCGACCCGCTTGGTACGTGATCCACACCCGGAGCCGGTTTGAAAACGTGGTCTTCGACGGTCTGTCGAAGAAATCCGTGAACAGCTTTCTTCCCAAGGTTCCCCAGCGGAGCAAACGCAAGGACCGGCGGGTCATTTTAAATGTCCCGTTGTTTCCCGGCTATGTGTTCGTGCAGTCGGACCTCTATCCCGATCGGCACCTTGACATTCTCAAAACGATCGGGGTGGTTCGGCTGATCGGCAACAAGGACGGGCCCATTGCCGTACCCGATGAAACCATCGAATCCTTAAAAATCATGGTGAGCGCGGACAGCCCCATCCAGACCGGCTTCCGATTTCAGCCGGGTGACCGGGTCATGGTGATCGCTGGACCATTCACCGGCGTCGTCGGTGTTTTTTCTCGATACGGGGGCGCCGGACGGGTGATCGTACACATCGATGCACTGGGTCAATACGCCGGGGTGGAAGTGGACGAGGACGACATCGATCTGCTTCCTCCGGGAGAATTCCCCTCCTGATACCGACCACGAGGACCGCTGCCCTTCCCCCCATTCTTTCTATGACCCCAATGAGACGGGATATATCCAGCATATCCGGCTATCGGCTCGAAACCACCGCCTCACGCTGGAGGGGGGGCTGCCGGGAATCAAAGGTTCGCTGCAAAACGATGGTAAATCTTGACGAACATGCCGTTTTTGTTTAAAGAAATGAATGGGAGAGATGCCATACCTCAACGCAGCCACCTTAGGAGGCCATATGAATAAGCTCGAACTGATATCCGCGCTCAAGACAGAAGCCAACATCTCCAAAGCCGAAGCCGCTAAAGTGGTTCAGCTTTTCTTCGACCATATGGCCGATGCCATGGCTCAGGGGGAGCGGGTGGAGATCCGCGGTCTCTGCAGTTTTTTTGTCAAGGAATACAAAAGCTATACGGGAAGGAATCCAAAAACCGGCGCCAAGGTCCTCATCAAACCCAAAAAGCTTCCGTTCTTCAAATCAGGGAAGGAATTGAAGGAGCGGGTCGATCAATCATAACGTCAACAACCGGGATGCAACGTCGGCAGTTACGTCGGTCGGCTTCGACGGCATCAGGGGCCAGGAGGTGCCCGTCAGACTCCTGAAAATCCTCTTGGCCAAAGACGCATGGCCCCATGCCTTGCTGTTCAGCGGCATCGACGGTGTCGGGAAGACCCTCACAGCCAGGGTGTTCGCCATGGCTGTCAATTGCGAAAGGCGACGGCGGCCGCCATCATCTTCTCACGGGACGACGGTCGGCAATGCCCTCGATAGCACCAATCCATGCGGGACCTGCCGCTCCTGCCGACGGATTGCCGGAGGACACCATCCTGACATCTACACTATCGAACCCGACGGGGCCTATATCCGTATTGCCCAGGTCCGGGAGCTTCTAAACCGATTTTCGCTGAAACCCCATGGCAGCGGCTATCGGGTGGCCATTATCCGAGATGCCCATCTGATGAATCTCGAGGCCGCCAACGCGCTTTTAAAGCTTTTGGAGGAACCACCGGAAAAAAGCCTGTTGCTTTTGATCGCGGATAGAATCTCCGATCTGTTGCCGACCATCGTATCCCGCTGCCAGTCCATCCGTTTCAGACCCCTCAGCCCCAGCATCGTGGCCGAGATGCTGGCCGTCCTTGAGGGCGCGGACCCGGGGCAGGCCGAAGGATTGGCCGCCATCGCCGGAGGCAGTATATCAAAGGCACTGGCCATGAGATCGGCCGGTTGGGTCGGACGCCGCCAATGGCTCATCGATCGAATCGACCATATCGGCGAGATGCCGGTCGGAGCTCTGCTGGCATTTTCTGAAATGCTCAGCAAGGATCGGGATCATCTGGCTGCGGCCATTGACGTCATCGCCGGATGGTACCGGGATCTGGCAGTGGTCATGGACGCCCCGGAAACTGTCGACAACCGGGACATGATTCACAGACTATCGTTATCCGCCTCCCGGCTCGGGCCGGAACGCACCGAATCAGCCATTCAGATTCTGCTTCAAACCGCCCGGTCGCTGGCGGGGAATATCAATTTTAGGCTGGCCGTTGACGTGATGGTGATGCGGCTGGCAGGGTTGTACGGAGCCGTATGAAAAAACGTGTTGGAATTCGTTTCAAACCCGCCGGGAAAGTATACGATTTCGATGGCGGCGCATTCGTGCTTTCCACCGGTG
>JASFIA010000232.1:0-5204 GCA_050122915.1 Desulfobacterales bacterium
CTGAACCGTTGGCAGCGTGAGCTCAAGGGGCGTAAGCTGGATTTCCCTTTTCAGTTTCTCAAAGCCTTCCACATTCAGCTCGATGCCGCCCACATTGTATCGAATGAACGGTTCGGGAACCAGTGAGCGGTCTTCGGGAATCGGCTTGAAGACGTAAACGTTGAAGGGCGGCGTGAGGGTGGTGAACCGTTTTCTAAGGGATTTGAAGCAGCTGGACAGACGATCAGCCTGATTGATGGCTGGCGAGATCATGATCGGGTTGTCATCGTCGAAAAAAAACGTCGGAGCGCTTCCAGCATAGCTTACACCGATGCCGATTTCGAGGTGGGGCAGATCGGATTCCAGGTTTTTTCGGTTATACCGGTGAACGATCAGCAGGATCGCCATGGCCATCCCGCAGCACCGGGCGACCGCGTACCACTGATCGGGGCGGTTTTCCTTCTCGCTGATGGATAAAATGATGGCATCGCCTTCGATGAAGACTTTCTTTGCCCCATATCGGGACAATATCTTCGAAATGGGGTTGAAAAAATTCAGACTGAAGTTGGTTGCTGGATTGAGACCCTTGTTCTTCATTTCGCTGACAATCCCTGTGGAACCCCTGACATCGGCCTTGAGAACGACGTGGCCGACAATCGGCGCGTCATCGATGCTCTGCTCGCTGGGCAGCAGGAGATCGTACAGGCTCCGATTGGCCCGGGAAAGCCTCAGATCCTTGTCGTCGGTGAGAAAATTCAGGTTGCCAATCGCCTCCTGAAGCAGCGTGTTGTCTGAAAGATCCCTGTGATACCGGCAAAAGACCTTGACGAAGTCGATAAGGTGTTGCTGACGGTCTTTTTTAGGGATTCGACGGATGCGAACGATGGCCGCCTTGAGAGGTCTCATGGCAAGCCGTTCCCCATAGCTTTTCTTAATTCGTTTCAGTTTGTCCCGGACGCGTCTTCGACTGCTTCCATCGACCAGGTACAGAAGAATTTCATGGGGAGTGAGAGGAGGAGAAAAACTGCGGCAAAGGTCTTGGATTTCGGGTATGGCCAGGACGATACGAAGTAAATCCCTTTGGTGGAAAGCTTTCTGCAGAGTTTCCAGACGAGCCTGTTGGGCCTTTTTCAATTCGACCAACGGTCTTCTCTCGGACTTGCTCCGGCCGTTGCCGATCTGCAGATCGGTGTCCCTGACGTTGAACAGCCAGTCGATATTGGTTTCGGATTTGATCCATGCATCCAGATCGACGTCCTGGATCGACCGCCTTTTCCGCCCCGCGGCGTTCTCGAGATGATCGTCCTCTGGGTCGGAGCCCTCAATGATCAGCTGCCTTACCACGTCGGTTATGGCTGTGAGAAGCGTTTCGTATTGATGCACATCCTCTCGCCGATGACCGATCAGAAGGTATTCCCGGATCATGAACGCATCCTGGAAAGTATCCTCTTCATAGATGAGAGGATTGTCGAAGAATCGGGCCGGCAGCAAGGCCTCGTTGCCGAAATGGATACACTGGTAGTCGAGGACGCCTTCTTCGAGGGCGGCAGACAGGTAGTGAAACAGGTGACGGTTGACGCGTCTAAGGTTCCGGTCGCGATGCCGGGTGAGGGCCAGCAGGTCTTCCTTGAGCATGACCGCCATCTCATGGCTGTAGTTGACCTCACTTCGCCATATCATGTGCTTGACGTGCTGCAGGCAGCTGTTGTAGCGGTCGGTAACCGTATCTTTGAACACGGACGATATGGCGGCAAGGGCCAAGTACAGCACCTGGGGCTCGTTGTCCAACTTAGCCCGATTGACGGCGTTGATTAGGACATCCCGGCAAAGCTGCTTGAACCGTATTTCTTTTACTTGCCAGTTAAACTGCGAATTGAAATCGGGTAATTCGAAAACGCCCGACATTTTTGAAATCAGCTGGAGCGCCATTTCACGTACGGCCGCCACCAGGGAGGGGCTGATTCGGACATCGTAACGGAGGTTGTCCACCCCGTGGCGGAGGCGATCGATGGAAAACCGATGCCGGTACCCGTCCGGAGACGGCAGGCGCAGGGTCGGCGAAATGGTTTCGCGATGGAATAACATGGGCCGGCGGCTGTTTCTGTAAGGTATCATTTCGGGATGGCGATGCGATGGGCGGTCAATCGGTTTATTTGCCGGGGCGCATGTCAGGCAGGAGACGCCACTCCCGCATGGTCCAGAGCGTATAGATATCGTTGGCGGCGGGCCCCGACGTTTTTGTCCCAAACCCGATCAAAACGGAACCGGCATAGCTGACCCATCACCGACACAGGAACGCGTGGTCTTCGTCATGTATCTTCTTCGTCAAGATATCCCGTCGGATCCGGCCATGAGTTTGGCCCTGGAAGAATTCTGCCTCCATCGAATGACGGGCTCCCTGGGGTGCCTGATCGTCTATGTCAACACCCCTTCCGTTATTATCGGCCGCAATCAGAATCCTCTTGAAGAGGTTGACGTCGGTTTTACCGAGCGAATGGGCATTCCCGTTCTGCGGCGAATGTCCGGAGGCGGTGCTGTCTACCACGACACAGGGAACCTCAATTTTTGTTTTATCACTCCAGTGTTTCGGAATCGGGCCGGCCTGTATCGCCGACTGGTCGACCCGATCCGATGCTGGTTGAGGAGGGAAGGGGTGCCGGTAGAGTGGAACGACCGGAATGATCTCATGGTCAAAGGGCGGAAAATCTCTGGCAACGCTCATTTTGTGGCCTCGAAACGGATGATCAGCCACGGTACGCTGCTTTTCGACACCGATATCGATGTCTTGTCCTCAGCCCTTCGGAGCACCGTCATCCCGATGACATCCAAGGCATTAGCTTCCGTCAGGTCCCCGGTGGACAATATTTCCGGTCATCTTTCCACGCGGATGACATTGGAGGGGTTTCGCGACAGGATCGTGAACAGGCTTTCCCTGGCTCACGGCGGTTTGATCGATTATGGGTTGACTCCGGATGAGTTAGAGACTGTGAGGGACATAGCCAATTCAAAATATTTGCGGTGGAGATGGAATGTGGGCAAGACCCCAGAATTTGCCATCGAAGTGATGTTGCCGATGACGGTAGGGGAGGCCGCGACCCGGCTCACCGTGCGCAAAGGCACTGTGGCGGAGGTGGCCGTACCGGACAGGCCTCGGGTTCAGCGGGAATTACAAACGGTGCTTCAGGGGTGTCGATTCAGGGTGTCTTCCCTGCAAAGACGGCTGTCTCGCCTGGAAGGGGGGGGAATGGCAGGGCAGAACCCGCTCACACTTGCCAGGCGAATCGCAGGGTTTCAAGGCGGCGCTGACGTGGATGCCCTCTCGACCGATGTCTTGTCCTTTGTCGGAAACAGTGGCGGGGCGACGGTAAACCGTGCCTAATATCAGGAGAGGATCTCGTCCAGCAGCGATGCCGGAAGAACGTTTTCTTCCAATGCCACGGCTTTGACAGTGCGGCCGGATCGGTAGGCCTCCTTGGCAATAAAGGCCGCACGGTCGTAGCCGATATGGGGCACCAGACCGGTTACCAGGGCAAGGCTTTGTTCAATGTAAGCGGCGCAACGGTCTCGATTGGGGGTGATGCCGGCGACGCATCGATCGGTGAGGAGGGTTGCGGAGCCTGCCAGCAGTGAAATGGACTGAAGAAGGTTAAAGGCGATGAGGGGCAGCATCACGTTGAGTTCGAAATTGCCGCTCTGACCCGCCACGGCGATGCTGGCATCATTTCCGATCACTTGGGCAGCCGCCATGAGCACCGCCTCCGGGACCACCGGATTGACCTTGCCGGGCATGATACTGGATCCGGGTTGGAGGGAAGGGATCGTCATTTCACCGAAACCACATCTGGGTCCAGAAGATAACCATCTAATATCATTTGCTATTTTTGTTAGTGCGATTGCTGTTGTGCGAAGGGCCCCGCTGGTTTCTACGGCGGTGTCCTGAGCCGCTTGGGCTTGGAAGTGGTTGGCGGCCTCCCGTAGCGGTAGGCCGAGATGGTCGGCCAGCTTTCCGATGACCCGGGCGGCAAATTCGGGATGGGTGTTGAGGCCGCTGCCGACGGCAGTGCCCCCGAGGGCCAGCTCACACAGACGCGTTTCCCCGTCGGCCAATCGCTCCAAGGCCAAATCGATCTGACGAGCGTACCCTGAAAATTCGTCTCCCAACCTCATGGGAACGGCATCCTGAAGGTGGGTGCGGCCGATCTTCCGAACATCGGCAAAGGCATCGGCTTTACGGAGGAGGGCCTCTCGCAGCGCGTTCAGGGCGGCAAACAGTGTTGTCCTGATTTGAGTGAGGGCGGCGAGGTGGATGGTGGTCGGAATGACGTCGTTACTGGACTGCCCTAAGTTGACATGGTCGTTTGGATGAACCGGAGACTTCCCGCCCCTCCGGCCGGTTATCAGCTCATTGGCTCTTCCGGCAACCACCTCGTTCATGTTCATGTTGGTGGACGTGCCGGAGCCGGTTTGAAACACATCCACATCGAACTGGCCATCGTGGCGCCCATCGGCCACTTCCGCCGACGCTTTCACGATGGCGTCCGCCAGAGAGCTGTCCAATAGGCCCAGCTCTTTATTCGCTTCCGCGGCAAAACGCTTGACCAGAGCAAGGGCGTGGATGAACGCCGGCTGAAAGCGTAGGTCGCTGATCGGGAAGTTGTCCAAGGCCCGCTGTGTCTGAGCCCCGTAATAGGCATCGGACGGCACACGGACGGTTCCCATTGAATCGTATTCTTCCCTGTAGGACATGCGTCACCTCATCGACACATGATGTCAGATCCTTCCGATCCCATCAGAGTCGCTTGAGTTCATCTTCTTTTTTTCGATCGATGTTGGCTCTGAGCTGCGCGATCTCTATACCGAGGCTGACACATTGCTGACCGATCATGCATTTGTCGGCGTCGCCGTCTTCCAGAAAGGTCTTGAGTTCCTGATTTTCCTTTCTGAGATCCACAACCCATTTCTTCTGATCTTCGTCGTAGTCCACATCGATGTCGATGCCGCATTCACCGATATCGGGATACAATTCTCTGATTTTCTCGCAGAGTTTCTCCTTGCTGATCATGGCGTTACTCCTTTCGGTAGGCCCAATCAACGGCCGTTCCAAAGCAACATGCGACGGATTCGGTTTACTTCAACAATAGGGGTCGCTTAAGAAAATGCAAGATCTCCGGGAAGCGAAGGGGAGGGGGCCGTTTCCGAGCCACCAATAGCGATGGGCGCCTCCG
>JASFIA010000233.1:0-5185 GCA_050122915.1 Desulfobacterales bacterium
ATAATTTGGCGTCCCCAAGGGGATTTGAACCCCTGTCGCCGGCGTGAAAGGCCGGTGTCCTGGACCGGGCTAGACGATGGGGACGAAAATGGCATTGCGAAGCTGGTGGGCCGTGCTGGGCTCGAACCAGCGACTCTCTGCTTAAAAGGCAGATACTCTACCGACTGAGTTAACGGCCCTCCCTGTGAAAGCGATTGTTTTTAGCCGCTAAGTGCCCGCTTGTCAAGAGCAAATTCATTTTTTCCAGAACTCGGGGAACAGCAGGATGATCACCGTAAAGATCTCGAGCCGCCCCAAAAGCATGCACCATATGAGAAGCCATTTCCCCAGGTAGGGAATGGCCGCAAAATTGTCCACCGGGCCCACCAGCCCGAAGCCCGGGCCGATGTTGCCGATGGTGGCGGCAACGGCCCCGAAGGCGGTGACGAAATCCACGCCCAGACCGGCCAGCACCACTGTGCAGAGGCTAAAAAGCCCGATATACAGAGCGAGAAACCCCAGGACGCTGCGAATGACATCGTCGGGAACGGTTTTGCCGCCGATTTTGACATGGGATATGGCGCGCGGATGGACCAGGGAGAACAGTTCTTTGTAGCAGAACTTGAAAACCAGCATGACCCTCAGGCACTTCATGCCACCCCCGGTAGAGCCTGCCGATGCCCCGAGGAACATGCTCAGCAATAATATGTGCTGGCTCATGGCGGGCCATTTTTCGTAGTCGGCGGTGGCATAACCGGTGGTGGTGAGAATGGACACCACCTGGAAAGAACCGTATCGGAGGGCGTCGATAAAGGAGTCGTAGACATCGCCAAAAACGTCGAAGGTTACCAGAACCGAGAGAAAAATCACCGCCCCCAGAAAAAACCGGCACTCGGAATCCTTCCAGAATGCCAGGGACTCCCCTTTGAAGAACCGGTAGTGAAGGGAGAAGTTGATGCCGGCCAGCACCATGAAGAAGACAATGATGTAGTCGACCCAGGCGCTTCCGAAAAAAGCGACACTGGTATTCCGGGTGGAAAACCCTCCGGTCGGCATGGTGGTGAAGGCATGGCTTACCGCATCGTAGAGGGACATGCCGGCCGCCCAGAGGATCAGCACCTCCACTAGAGTAATGGCGGCATATACCTTCCAGAGAATCATGGCGGTGTCCCGGATGCGGGGCTTCAGTTTGTCGGGCACGGGACTGGGGACCTCGGCCTTGTAAAGCTGCATTCCGCCAACCCCCAAAAAGGGAAGAATGGCCACCGACAGCACGATGATTCCCATTCCGCCCAGCCACTGAATCAGGCTTCTCCAGAACAGCAACCCCTTCGACACCGATTCGATATCGGTCATGACCGAAGAGCCCGTGGTAGTGAAACCGGACACCGATTCAAAGAAGGCGTCCACGAAAGAGGGAAACACCCCTTCAAAGTAAAACGGCAGGGCACCGAAGAAACCGATGACCGTCCAGCCGATGGCGACAATGGCCATGCCCTCCCGCTGGGTGACGAAGCCGGCCTCCTCCCTCCGGTAGCCGAGAAACACGATGAGGCTGACCGTCAGGGTGACCGCCATGGATACGCCCATGGGCTCGGCGCTCCCGTCGCCGAAATACAGCCCCACCAGAAGAGGGAACCCCATGGAAAGCCCCAAAAAGGCCGACAACGCCCCGAGGACTTTCAAAATGTATCGCCAGCGCATCAGAAGTATTCCAGTTTGACGGAGAGAATTTTCTCGATCTTCGGAATGGCAGTCCGATGGGCAAAAATGATGATGCGGTCACCGGGTTCGATGACGCTCTGCCCTGTCGGGACGATGGTTTGTTCCCCCCTGCTGATTCCGATGACAAGGGATCCTTTGGGAAGCCCGATTTGCATGAGGGGCCGGGAGACGATGTCCGAGGTTTCCAGCGCCTCGGCCTCCATGACCTCGGCATTTTCACCTTTGATAGAAAAGGCGGATACGACCTTGCCCCGGCGGATGTGCTGAAGGATACTGTTGACGGCGGACAGGCGGGGGCTTACCACCTGCTCGATTCCGATGGTTGCCATCAAAGGGAAATAGCTGAACTTGCTGATTCGGGTGATGCAGTTTTTGGCGCCCATCCGTCGGGTCAGCAAGGAAACCAGGATATTGGTTTCCTCGTCGTTGGTCAGGGTGACCACCACATCGATGTCCTGGATGTTCTCCTCGGCCAAAAGACTCTGATCGGAGCCATCTCCGTGAAGAACGATGGTTTTGTTGAGGTTTTCGGCCAGCTTCGCGCATCGGTCGGCGCGCTTCTCGATGATCTTGCAGGAAATCCCCTGTTGTTCGAGCTGGGATGCCAGGCGATAACCGATGTTGCCGCCCCCCACCACCAGGACCCGGTTTAAAGGCTCCACCGGCTTGTCGAAAAGGGACAGGGCATCGGCCAGTTTGTCACTTTCGGCAATGAAGTAGACCAGATCCCCGGCTTTCAGCCGGTCGTTGCCCCGGGGAATGATCAGGTTTTCCTCCCGGACGAGTCCGGCGATCAGAAGCCGCCGGTCTCCGGTGTGGGCCGGAAGGTCGATCAACCGCATGCCGTCCAGAGCGGACGTGGCATCCAGATAAAGCCCGACCACATTGAGTCGCCCGTCGGCGAACTCCACCACATCCACGGTTCCCGGGTAATTCATCATTCGGACGATGGTCTTTACGACCTCGATTTCCGGATTGATAAGGGTGTCGATATGGGGCGGTAATTCACTGAAGGTATCGTGGTAGCCGTCGAAGTCGGCATTGCGGACCCGGGCCAGTTTTTTGGTGGTCGGGGACAGAATATCCGCCATCAGGCATGCAACGAGGTTGGTCTCGTCGCTGTTGGTGACGGCCAGGAGGATATCCGCCTTCTGAACCCCTGCCTCCATTAAGACCAAGGGGCTGCTTCCTGAGCCCTCCATCACCTGGACGTCGAGGCTCTCGGCCACCCGGCGCAGAGCGTCGGAATTGGTGTCGACCACCACAACATCTTTGTTTTCGAGGGCCAGGTGGCTGGCGATATGAAATCCCACCTCGCCTGCCCCGACGATGACAATTTTCAAGACGGCTCCATGGATGGCGGTTCCGGCCGACCGTCCGCAACCGACCTTTCGATCGAATGGACGCATAAAACCGGGTACCTATACCACCCGCGGTTTTGCCCTGTCAAACACAGAAGAAATGCCCTCAGAGGAATCGGATAATTGCGCAGAGGGCCATCCAAAGAATCAAGATCGCGTGGTCGATCCTCTTGGCGGCAAACGCCGGCGGGGTTCGCGTTTCCGAGTAGCACCGGGAGGCCATGGCCAGGGCAAGACGGTCCGCCGAGAGCACCGTGCGCCGGAACAGAGGAAGGGAAGCAAAACGGAGCCGTCTCAAGGGATTGCGGTTGCCTTGGATCCCTCTGGCCCTGGCGGCATCCCTGTGTTCAGCGGCCTGGTGGATCATCACCGGAATGAAGCGGACCATGAGGCTGATCATGACGGCGGCCCGATTCTCAGGAACCAGGGGCAGGGGGCCCAGAAGCCATTGAATCGCCGCTTTGATCTCACCGGGTTTGGTCGTGGCAACGAACAACAGGCTCAACAGGACCACTGCCAGCAGTCGGCCGCAGATGAGTCCCCCCTGGACGAGGCCCTGGCGTGTCACTTCGATCCCGCCCCAAGACCCGACGACATGGCCGGGAGTGCCCACCGCCCTGATAAGAACAATCACCAAAAAAAACATAACGACCCATCTGAGACTCCGAATCAGGGTTCCCGGAGGGATCCTCAGCCGGCCAAGCCCGACGGCAAGCGCGACAATCGTAACCGTCAATCCACCGGCACCGGCACCGGCGCAGGCAATCGTCAAGAGCCCCATTTCTGCCATCTTGTGTCGAACGTCGTGGCGGTGAAGAAGCGTGTCACCCGGGTGGTATTGAAAAGCGGTCAATCGAGCCATGAGCGAAGGGCTCCCCCCATGCGATAGGCGTCGGGCTGCCGCACACCGTGCGCTTCCACCCGCGGGATGACGGTTTCGGGAGGACCGTCGTCGACCAGACGGCCCTGGTCCATCAACAAAACCCTCCGGGCGTGGGGCAGGATCTTGTCCAGTTCGTGGGTGACCACGATCAGGGTGTGACCGGCACGGTGAAGCGTCATCAGTATGGAAAGCACCTGGCGAACCCCCGGCAAGTCAAGATTTGAGAAAGGCTCGTCCAGGCAGATGGCACCAGGGGACATGGCCAGGACCCCTGCAATGGCAAGCCGCCGTTTTTCTCCACCGGAGAGCAGATGGGGGGGATCGTCGGCAAAACCCGCCAGACCGAGGGCTTCGAGGGCAGAGGACACCCGCTGTCGGACCTCGTCTCGGGAAAGCCCAAGATTTTCCGGTCCGAAAGCCACGTCGTCGGCAACCGTCTCCCCCAGAATCTGGGTATCGGTATCCTGAAACACGAGCCCTACCCGCCGACGGGCCATGCCGGTGTCCTCTCGAACCTCCCGGCCGTCCACCCGGACGCTGCCGCCGCTGGGTGTCAACAGACCGTTGAAATGCTTGATGAGCGTGGTTTTTCCGGAGCCGTTTCGCCCGGCGATCACCACCCACTCACCGGGGGAGATCGAAAAAGATACCCGATCAAGAGCGATTCGCCCTCCCGGGAATCGATGAATCAGTCCGTCAACCTCGACTGCCGCGCCCAGTCGATCCATCGGAGAGCGTCCTTTATTCGGTGAAAGTCTCGGTAGAGCCCAAATGGGGAGGCATTATTGGCTTGATGGCCCGGGCCACGGCAGCCGCACCGGCGATCTTGACCGCATCGCCCGGAAGAAACGGGAGCATCCCCGCGATGACCGCCTTGCCGACGGACATGCCGGTCGCCAGTTTAAGCCATGTGACACCGCCTGCATACAGGACCAAGATCCCAAGACACATGGCCAGCACGTCCACCGTGGTTCTTCCCCTGCCCTTCTCCGACAAATAGCCGATGAGAAACACCATGGGCAGGTAGCTGATCAAATACCCCCCGGTGGGCCCGGCAAAGCGCGCCAGTCCTCCGGTACCCCCCGCAAAAACGGGAAGACCCAGGGCTCCGGCCAGGAGATATATCGCCATACTCGCCGTCCCCCAGCGGCTGCCGAGAAGCAGTGCCGCCAGCATGGCAAAGAAGTTCTGCAAGACGATGGGCACCGGGCCCATCGGAATCGCAATGAAGGCCCCG